>NZ_AUTN01000062.1:76826-136441 GCF_000497955.1 Pseudoalteromonas sp. TAE56 | reverse complement strand
AGCTGTCTCTTGATCACAAGTCTGACTCAAGAGATTTTGCTAAATCGTAGCCTTCCAGGATGGCTTGTAACTTAAGCCATCCTTTCCATAACACTTTCACAGATGCACGCCCTGTGCGCTTGGTATCTTTCCAGCCTCCTAACTTTGCCAGTTCCTGATACGCCCATGACATATTTGGAGCAGTTTCAGGCAATGGTGTTTTTATTCTCTTTAACCACAATAACTTCCATGCTTTGGGAGATAACAGTTGTTCACAACTTGGGGAATCAGGCTGCTCATTGGTGAACTTTAGTTGCAATATTCGCGTCGCAATAAAGCCATTAATCGTCACCAATCTTTCCATGTTATCTTGGCTTTGAAGGCGTAAACTTTCGATATCCGTACCATCACTTTTCCAGACTTTATGGTATTCCTCTACAAGCCAACGGTGCTCATAGTAGGTGATGATAGCTAAGGCGTCTTCTTTGCTGGTGACTGGTTCACTGGTTAATAGGTGCCAGCTTAAGCCGTTCTTAGCGTTTCCTCGCTCTGTACAGCCGACATAGTAAACTGGGAGGGAGTGTCCTTTCTTATTGTAAGGCGCTTTGAGTGTCACTGGCGCATAGGTGATATCCAGTGTTGCGCTTCGGGCTTTTCTTCCTCCTTTTTGTGCAATGTGGATGTGTTTGGTGCCTGCACTCATCAGCTCGCTTGCAAACGCATAGAGCTTATCCTCACCTTCTTCAATATGACGACTTTGCATCGAGCGTACGACGAATCGTTGCTGCTCGGTCAGTTTATACTGCAAGTATTCGTAGATGTCCGCTTCGCGGTCACACACCGATATCACGTTCGCCATTTGTCCTTGCAGCCGCTCTGCCATCGCTCGTGACGCTGACTCCCACTTGTAACTTTCTTTTTCTTCGTAAGAAGTCGTCGCGTGTTTTTCTCTTTTTCCAATCGTGTTGATATCACGACTCCAGCGAGACTGTTCAATTAATCCCACAACTTGCTTTGTGTCTGGCGCAAACAGTAATACGCTATGAGCTAACAAGCCTCGTTGTTTTGCTCCTCGTCCGACATGACCCAAATCATCTCGAATGGAGGAATGCTTATAAATTAGTGTGGTCGTGTCTTCTAATGCGAGCAATAAGTTATGACTTTTTGCTTGTTCAACCGTGGCTTTAAAGCCTGACTCTGCTATAGCCGTTGCGTCAATATTCTCGTTGCGAATAAAGCGGTAGGCACCTTCCATATCGGCGGGGGATTGAGTGATGTTCACAAGTGGTTTTCCTGGTTCATTTGCAAGCGTTGATGCTAACTTTACCAGACGCGCTGTTCTTCTTGGATCACCTAAGTCCGATTTACCGAATTGTTGTTTTGCCCAATGAGTATGTTCGTTAATCATAATGTGCCCTCAAACAAGATTTGAAGATCTGATCATGACATTGAGATTTAGTTCAAAAAAATCCCCGCTAATTTCTTAGCAGGGATTTGTGTATAAGAGACAGCTATAAAGCGGCTTTTTTGTATTTAGTTGGATGGAGCTTTACGCCCAACCTTCGTAGCGCTTACGACGTGACAGCACTATCGTTAATATAATACCTAAAAACAGACCTAAAAACGCAATAGCACCACCGTAAGTCAGTAGCTGGCGTTTCTCTTTTGAGCTAGCAGCTTCTTTTTGAGTGCGCTCTTGCTCTAGCGTTGTTTTAAGCTTAGTAATTTGAGCAGATAACTGCAGATTTTGATCTGTTAAAGTTTGATTTTGTTCTTGTAGCTGTGGAAGTTCTATTTGAGCTTGACGTAGCTTTTCTTGCATAGTGCTCATTTCGCTACTTAGTGTTTTGTACTGTTGGTGTAAACCAGCTGTTTTAGTAATAAACTTAGTTTCTATCCAGCCTTCGCGGTCTTTATCATCTTTAATTTTTATAAAGCCGTTTTCTTCATTTGATAACAAGGTTAACTTTGTTCCAGCATCTACAGAGCCGAGTAGTCGATAATTTTTACTCGCCCCAGAGCGCATAAAAGTGTATAGATTATCGATAATATAAGCGGTGTTTGCATTCGTTGAATTTGCAGGTTGTGCTTCTTGTGCATAACTCATGAATGTGGTGGCTGTTAAAAGTAGCCCTAATAAACAATGTTTTAGCATTTATCTACCTTGTTGATCTAACTGCGTCCGTTATGAACGTGATTTTTATTTCACATAAGTAGTTAGATAGTATGGATTAAATAGATCAATAGCAAGACTGATATTGTAACCCAGTACGGTAACGCAGGAGTAGTTATCGAGTCCACTAGGTTACAAGCCTCACGCTATGATTAAATTGCTCCTAGATAGAACGAATTTTAATCCGCAAAGGTCATCAGGCCCTAAAATAAGGTTAAAAAATTTGCATTGTTAAGGCGCTTTGTTTATTTTGAGCACTTATTTATTTTAAAGGTAATCCGCAAACCGAATGGATACTGAGATAGAACTGAAATTTTTGGTATCAGATGCCGTTATTCCACTGATCCCCTCGTTAATTACTCAATTTGCAAAAACGGTGAAGAATAAACCGTCTCGCAGCTTACAAAATGCATACTACGATACGCCAAGCAGAGAGCTTAGAGCGCTTGATATAGGCTTTCGAACGCGTTGTTCTGACAGCGAATGCGAGCAAACTATAAAGCTTGCAGGTGAAGTGGTAGGTGGTTTACACCAACGTCCAGAGTACAATTTACCAATTGAATCAAGCCGCCCTAATTTAATGGCGTTTGATGCTGATATTTGGCCTCATGGCATGCAAATAAGCGCCATCTCAAAAAACTTGTATCCAATATTTAGTACTAACTTTATTCGTCGTACTTGGTTAATTGAAACCGAAAGTGGCGCTAAAATTGAAGTCGTACTCGATAAAGGTGAAATTGCGGCTTCGGGTAAAATTGAAATTATTAGCGAGCTAGAAATTGAGCTTGTTGAGGGCAGTCGTAATGAGTTGTTTGCATTGGCAGATATACTAGTTAGCCAAAACTGCATACGCTTAGGTTTGTATTCTAAGGCCGCACGTGGTTATCGACTTGCTGATAAAAAGCCTTTAATGCCAAGCAAATCTATTGGTTTTGTACAATTACCAAAGTCGACTACTCAAGAGCGTGCTTTAGTTGAAGCCATGAACTTTGGCATTCGCTTTGTACAAAAGCACGAGCAATGCTATTTCGATAAGCCAAGTTTAAAAACACTTAAACGCGTAACTGACGGCATCAGTTTAATCCGCCATACTTTTTGGCTATACGACGATATAGTATCTAAAGAAAGTACAGAGCATTTACGTACCGAACTTAAATGGTTATTAAGTGAATTAGCGTGGGTAGAAAACGCGATTCAATTAAAGACGTACACGTCTAAACGCCATGCTTTTTATAAAAAAATTAATGCGGCGCCAGCACTTGCTCAAGTCATTGGAGACTTAAAAGAGTTACAGCCAAGCATTGACGATATAAATGCACTGTTTCACAGCGCACGTTATAATCGTTTATTACTGTCGTTAACTACCTGGTTAATCGATAAGCAATGGCGTAAAGACTGGGGGCAAGCAGAGCTTCAAGCGGCTGAGCAAAATGTATCGTCTATTGCCAATAGGCTTTTTAATAAAGACTGGAAAAACCTGCACGAGTTGCTTCCAAAGGAGCAAACACTCGATGTCGCTTCGTATTTAAACCTGCGAACTCAGCTTGAAAATAGCCTACTGAGCGGTAACTGTTTAGGATCGTTATTTGATAAAGAAGAACGCCTAGAGTTTAGATTGCCTTGGCTTGATATTTCTCATGGTATTTATGAATTAAGTACGCTTGAGTATTTAAAGCAATTATGTGCAGGGCAAGAAGACGAACAGCTTGCTAAAATCCAGTCATGGCTTGAACAAAAGTCTGAATATTTGGTCAGTGCCATGGAGCAAAGTCGCCTTGCTTCACTTGACATAGAACCTTACTGGCAAAAATAAATGATGCGCTTTTGTAATAAAATTCAGTTGCAAAAGTGTTTATTCGTTATTTTTTTATTAGTTAGTTTTAACACTTACGCTGAGCCCATATGGCATTTGTATAAAAACAAAAATGGCGTAAGTGTGTATTATCAAAGCCACAGTGATAATACCTTTGAAGTAAAAGCGCAGATGAGCGTGAAAGGCGTATCCACCAATGAGTTTTTAGAATTACTTAGTGATACCGATGCCGCACCCCAATGGCTCGAAAATATATCTCAGGTAAAGGCTATTAAGCACATAAGCCCATCAGAAAATTTAGTGTACAGTTATTTTAATTCCCCTTGGCCTGTTAGAGATAGCATTACTTATTCTTGTTATTCACAGTTAACTGCAAATAAAAGCCAATTGCTTATTAGTGCTCGCCCTAATAAGCAGCCCAAAAACAATGGCGTTATAAGAATTACTACTTTAAATGCACGCTGGCTACTGAGTGAGGACAAAGGCCGCCTTGATATTGAGTACCAAGTATATGCTTTGCCTGATGGGGCAATACCTACTTGGCTAAGCAATAAGGTCGGATTGAAAAGTACTTACACCACATTTATGAACTTGCATCATATGCTCACAGATAAAAAATACACTCCAAAACTACCTGTAATCAAAGCAGGTCAATGCTAAATATCGAATATATAATAATTTAATGGTGTGTTGAGTAGTCTTTAACTACGCTTAAGCAATAATGACACGCTATTATTTGGAGAATTGATGAAGTATTTAGTGGCTATATTATGTTTGATACACAGCTCATTCTTATTAGCTCAAGAATATACCTTTGGTAGTGCCGCAATACGAGCCGCAAAAGCTAAATACTATTTGGCAACCTTTGTTAAAGCAAGTAAGTAAGCAAACGGGAGTAACAATAAAGCTAATTACAGTTGAGTCTATTCCTGTATTTGAAAAAGCCTTTGCTAATGGTGAGTACGACTTTGCATATATGAACCCATGGCATAGTGTTGTAGCATACGAAAAACAGGGATATTTACCACTAATAAAAGATGCAGGGCGAAAGCTGCAAGGTATTTTGCTCGTAAACAAAGACAGTGATATTGATAATTTAAGCCAACTAGAGGGCGCTGAAATAGCATTCCCTGCACCTAACGCATTAGGTGCGTCATTATTAATGAGAGCTGATTTAGCATTGTTATACGGGCTAACAATAAAGCCTGTATATGTCCAAACTCATCCATCGGTATATTTAAATGTAGCACTGCACTCAACAATGGCGGCGGTGGTGTAATGGGCACATTTAAACAACAACCAGAAAGCTTACAAAATAAACTCAAAATTCTTTATAAAATGCATGAAATTAGTCGCCACCCAATTGTCGCCCAGCCAAGGGTTGATGCTGCAATACAGTTAAAAGTGCAACAAGCTATTTTAGATATAGGGCAAAGCCCAGAGCATAAACATTTGCTTGCAGGTATCCCAATTATTAAACCTAGTATTGCAACTTTAGCTGAGTATCAGCAGTTAACTCAGTGGGGCTTACGCTCTTTTTATGTTGAAAATTAGTGGGTTTCGTAGCCTAAGAGCACAAAGCTTTATTGTGGTATTGCTTTGTGGCTTGCTTATGGCCTGTCTTTTTATGTTTTACGCCTTACCGGAACAAGCGCGTTGGGTAAACGATGGCCTTTCAAAGGCTGCTCAGCGTTCTTTAGCGCAGTTATCGACTTCTATAACGACTCCGTTGTTAACTAGGCAATATGCAGAGCTATATGAAGAAATAGACAGTCAACTTCAAACTCGCCCTAATTGGAAAAGTATTAAAATTGTTGATGTTGATTCAAAAAACCAATTGTATCCGCTTGAGAATTGGGTTGGAGCAAATGAAAACGGCGACATGCTGTTATCTCAACAGGTGGTATTTTTAGACAAACCGCTGGCTAATATTAGCTTGGTTGTTAATTTTACGAATGAAATTAACGAATCTTCAAAACTTCATTACACCTTAATATATATACAATTTATTATTTTAGTTATCGTTTTTATAGGTTTAGCTTGGCTGGTGGATTACAGGGTTACATCGCCTTTGAGGACGCTAAAACTTGGGTTTTCACGTTTAGCCAAAGGCGACTTTGATTGCCATATAGATAAACAACAACAAAATGAAGTGGGCAGTGTAATAAATGCATTTAATAATATGGTTGATGAGGTTGCGAATAACCATCAAAAATTAAATGCATTACGAATTCAAGCTGAGTCTGCAAGTAAAGCAAAGTCAGATTTTATGGCCAGTATGAGCCACGAATTAAGAACTCCATTAAATGCAATTTTAGGCTTAGCCCAGCTGTATGGATATGATGAGAGTGCTAATAAAGTACAAAAAGAAAACGCGAAAAGCATTTATCAAGCTGGAGAGCATTTACTATTACTCATAGACGATGTGCTTGATTTAACAGCTATTGAGTCGGGTAATATGCAGTTTAGTTTTTCTTATGTGCCTATTAAAAGCATATTAGAAGAGTCAGTAGAGCTTGTCACTGAGCTAATTAAAGGGCAATCAATAACACTGCAAACTCACGGTTTTGAGTCCTTAGAAGGATTGAGTATTTATATTGATCAGCGCTGCTTTAAACAAGTGATGCTTAACTTGCTTTCAAATGCGATTAAATATAACAAACTAAATGGCAGCATTAATATTAATTGTCGGGTGTTAAGTAATAAACAATGCGAAATAGATGTAATAGATACCGGATGCGGATTTTCTCCAGATGACATTTCTCGCCTATTTAAACCTTTTGACCGCTTAGGCGCTGAAACCAGTAAAGTAAATGGAACCGGTATTGGTTTAGTGATAACTAAGCAGCTGGTAGAGCGTATGCAAGGGTCTTTGAGCGCACAGAGCGAGCAGCACAAAGGTTCTTGTTTTACGCTAAACTTTAACAGTTTTAATCAAACTGACTTGCCAGCACAAGTGCAAGCCCCTCAAATAACACAGCAAAGCTTAAATGCGGTAACGCTTCCTACGCTTGAGGTTTTAGTGGCAGAAGATCAAGTTACAAATCAGCAAGTGTTAAAACAGCAATTAACTATGCTTGGAATGTGCTCTACTTTTGTAAGTAACGGTGAGCAAGCTTGGGAGGCCATACAAAATAAACGCTTTGATATTTTACTAACCGACATTCAAATGCCCTTACTCGATGGGTTAGGGTTAGCCAAAAAAATACGCGAAAACACCCGTTTTGATAAACTGATCATAATTGCAATTACTGCCAATATTACCAAAAACAATATAGATAATTGTTACAGTTGTGGAATGAACGGCTTTTTAACCAAACCCATTGAGCTTGTTAAGTTAAAGTCGCTATTAATGGAGCACTCTCAAACAATAGTTAATACATGTTCCGAAAAGCCAGATACTGAAAGTATAGCTTCAGATAGTTTTGATCAATTAGATATTACGCTACTAAAAGCAATGCTTGGTGATGATCCTAGCGTACATTGCATGGTATTTAATGCGTTTTTACAAACAGCAGGGGAGCAAATTAAATTAGCTAACGCGTATGCTAAGAGTAAAAACTATGTTGGTTTAGCTTTTCAGGCTCATGCATTAAAGTCGTCTTCAAAGTCGGTTGGGGCTATTAGACTGGCTGAGATATGCCAGCAGATTGAAACGCATGCAGAAAATGAATCTATTGATGACAATGAAATGCAAAGCCTCGAGTTCTGCTTTAACGATGTAGTAACACAACTTAAAAGCTATTGTTTACGATATGAAAGACGCACATAAAAAATGGCTCCTAAAGAGCCATTTTTTATGTTTTAAATATTTTAGTATTTAGCTGCTTGTTCTTTCTTAGGTAAAGCATGCTCTATAAAGTCACGTAAATCGTTGTTAGAGCTTTCTAAGTCAGCGTGGCGAAGATACATCATATGTCCACTTCTGTAGCCTTTAAAGTTCAAACGGTCTTTCATTTTACCGCTTGGATCTAATTGCCATAATGTATATTTAGCGTCAAAGTAATTGGTTGCACCATCAAAGTAACCTGATTGAATCATCACATTTAAGTAAGGGTTTTGCGCCATAGCTAAACGTAGGTTTTCGCCCGTATTATTACCGGTTCTATCCCATGGGTGAACATTACCAAATAAATTATATTTTACATCCGTTTTATAGTTTAGCTCTTCACGCAAGTAGTGATTAATTGCAGGAGTGAAAGAGTGTAACCAAGAGGTAAGTTCAGCCCAGTAGTCTGGGGATTCACCCGCGTCTCTTTTATCCATTCCTAAATAACGAGAATCTAAGCGCCCCACAGTTTGACCGCGATCACGCAGTAGCTCTTTCCAGAAAAATTGAGTTGGAACATCTAAGTTATTTTGTTCAACAAATTTTTCAGATAAGCCAGCGTAGTGCGCCATTTTTGTAATAATTCGACGTTTTTCTTCAGCATTAATAAAGCCACCCTTAGCAAGCGCTGGGATTAACTCGTTTACAGTAAACTCTTCAACTTCAGGTAATAACTCGTCTAGGTCTTTAGCTTGTAAATCGGCTTTAAGTGCTTTGTGATACCAAGCAGTGGCTGCAAAGTAAGGTAAGCGGTTAGCGGCTTTAATCGGACCATCGCGTTTAATACCAATATCGGTAGGGGATACTAGTACAACACCGTTTATGTACATCCATTGACTATTTTGAAGCTCATGAGCAAGACCTGACACGCGTGTTGTACCGTAGCTTTCACCTATTAAAAACTTAGGCGAGCGCCAGCGCTCAGCTCTATTTACAAAGGTATTTAACCACTCAGCAAGGTATTTAATATCGGCATTAACACCAAAAAACATTTCTTTTTGTTTTGCTTTAGAAAGGAGTTTGCCTTTTTCGTTTTCAAGTACGCGAGAATAGCCTGTATTTACAGGGTTTACATAAACAATATCGGCAATATCAAGTACAGAATATGGGTTATCTTTTACGCCGTATGGCTGAATAGGGTAGCCTTCGTCATCAATTTTTAATACACGAGGACCAGTATAAGCAAGGTGCATCCATACCGAAGCCGAACCTGGCCCNGAAATAAGTAATGGGCGGGTTGTTCTGTCGTCAACTTTGTCGCGGGTGTAGTAGGTGTATTGCAGTGTAGCAACCGCGTCGCCTTTATCATCCCATACAGGTTGTGTACCTGTAGCAACAGTGTAGTTAAAACGTTGACCGTTGATTTTAGCTTTATGTTGAGTAACAACTTTGCTGTCTACATCAATACGACGTTGGTTATCGGCAAGCGTGCTTGTACTGATTATTAATGCAATAACGGTTATCGGTAAACTGATAATACGACTAAGCTTCATTAGGTGTCCTTATTATTGTTGATACACCATTAAAGACATTAATGAGCTAAATAACAAAAGTATTGAGACTAGTGGCCGATAATACTAGTTAAGTAAGTGATTAATACACTTGTAGATGCGTATTAATCACTTCTATAGTTATTTTGGGTTGGGTTTCTTTATTTAGTTAATTACAAAATTCAGGTATATTGCGGGCCTGCTTGTATTGATTTTATATACAAGCTATCACCAAAAAATCTAATGGATTACGCTTTCAAGCACATAAGTGCACTCTACACCGGATGTTTATTGATAAATGCTATTACGGTAATAGCATTGTATTTTTTGTTTTGTTACAAAATTAATTAAAGGTAAAGAGAAGCTTTATGCAAAGAGTATTAGTGGTTGAAGACAGTAAAGTCGTGCAGCAGGTACTTCGCCACTTAACGGCACAATACCTCGATGTAGCTGTCGATTTTGCTTGGTCTTTAGCTGAATGCGCGACTTATGTAGAAAAGTACGATTATACGCTTGCGTTAGTTGATTTAACTTTGCCAGATGCTCCGCACGGTGAAGTAGCAAAGTATACTTTATCTAAAAAAATTCCTACCGTTGTTTTAACCTCAAAAATAGATGAGTACAAGCGCCAACAAATGCTTGAATTGGGTGTGGTTGATTATGTCATTAAAGATAACCGCGATTCTTACCATTACGCCGTTAAACTCGTTGCGCAATTACTCAGAAATCAAGGCTGTAAAGCATTAATAGCAGATGACTCATTACTAAGTCGCTCGTTAATGAAGCAAATGCTTGAAAAGCAATTGTTTGATGTAACAGATGCCCATGACGGTCAGCAAGCACTCGAAATATTAAAAGCTAATCCTGATATAAAGCTACTAATGACTGATTACGCTATGCCCTCTATGGATGGCTTTGAGCTGGTTAAAGCTGTGCGTAATTTTAGAGGCCGAGACGATTTAGCAATTATTGGTTTATCGGGCGCTGGGAAACATGGGTTATCCGCGCGATTTATTAAATACGGCGCTAATGACTTTTTAACAAAGCCATTTATGAATGAGGAGTTTCATTGTCGTGTACTTCAAACAATGGAGCAGCTGTCGTTAATTTCAGATATTAAGGAAAGTGCACATAGGGATCATTTAACAGGGCTTCATAACCGACGCTATTTTTATCAATATGCAGAAAAGCTTCTTAAAGGTAAAAATCAGAAAAATACTCTTGCATTGCTTGATATCGATTTTTTCAAAAATATTAATGATACGTTTGGGCATGAAGGCGGCGACCAGGCCTTAAAGCAGGTTGGTTCTTTAATACGATCTACATTTTCAAACTTTACGGTTGCACGCGTGGGCGGAGAAGAGTTTGCCATAATATTACCTGAAATAGAGCTAGAACGCGGTCGTGAATACTTTGAAGCATTCAGGAAAAAGATGGCTAGTTACGATTTTTCTATTAGCGATAAATCAATTAAAATTACCACGAGTATAGGCTTAGCTGACTTTCAAGACACTAGTTTAACGCAGGCAATGCGTGTTGCTGATAAAGCATTATATCAAGCTAAAAGCCAAGGCAGAAACTGCGTGGTATAACCTTTCTTAAAAAAGCTAGGTACGCGATAAATATATAGTGATATATCACGCACCAATGTAGCTGACTTGTTAAATTAACGCACCTAATTGGTGCGTTTTTTTTGATCTTGAGTTTGTTTTTTGTATTAACTTGTTGTTTTTAAATATATAAAAATAGTGGCACAAAGGTTGGATTGTTTAACCCAATAAGATAACAATAAAGAGTCCGAGGGGGCCGCTATGAAAATGATTAGTGCAATCATAAAACCATTTAAATTAGACGACGTGCGTGAAGCACTCGCTGATTTAGGAATTGAGGGGATGACAGTAGTTGATGTTAAAGGTTTTGGACGTCAACGAGGTCATACTGAGTTATATCGTGGTGCAGAATACCAAGTAGATTTTATTCCTAAGATCAAACTTGAAATTGCAACGCGTACTGAAAATTGTCAACGCGTTGTTGAAGCAATTACTAAAATTGCATCAACAGGTAAAATTGGTGACGGTAAAATTTTCGTGTACGACTTAGATCAAATTGTTCGTATCCGTACTGGCGAACTTGACGAAGAAGCAATTTAAGGGGGTCTCATGGAAAATACAATAATAGAACTAAAGTTTTCACTCGATACCTTCTATTTTTTAATATCAGGTATATTAGTAATGTGGATGGCAGCAGGTTTTGCCATGTTAGAGGCGGGCTTAGTTCGCTCTAAAAACACAGCTGAAATTTTAACTAAAAATGTCGCGCTATATTCAATTGCATGTACGATGTTTTTATTAGTTGGCTACAACATTATGTATGTAGACAATGCCGAAGGTGGTTTCATTCCTTCAATAGGCGCTTTAATTGGTACACAAGCTGCCGATGCTGACCATTCTTTAGAATCTGACTTTTTCTTCCAAGTAGTATTTGTTGCAACCGCTATGTCAATTGTATCGGGTGCTGTTGCTGAGCGTATGAAACTGTGGGCTTTCCTAGGTTTTGCTGTAGTACTAACTGGTTTTATCTACCCTATTGAAGGTTACTGGACATGGGGTGGTGGTTTCTTATCTGAAATGGGCTTTGTTGATTTTGCAGGTTCTGCAATTGTACATGGCGCAGGCGCAGCAGCTGCATTAGCAGGTGTATTAATCTTGGGTGCTCGTAAAGGTAAATACGGTAAGAACGGTGAAATATACCCGATTCCAGGTTCAAACTTACCACTTGCTACACTAGGTACATTTATTTTATGGATGGGTTGGTTTGGCTTTAACGGTGGTTCTCAATTACTACTTTCTGATAAAGAAAACGCCACTGCGGTAGGCCAAATATTACTTAATACTAATGCTGCCGCTGCAATGGGTGCTATTGCTGCACTGTTTGTATGTAAAGTACTTTGGGGTAAATCAGATTTAACTATGGTATTAAATGGTGCATTAGCTGGCTTAGTTGTTATAACAGCAGACCCACTTTCACCATCACCATTAATGGCATGTCTACTTGGTCTACTTGGTGGTGCACTTGTTATATTTAGTATCATAGCACTTGATAAAGTTAAGATTGACGATCCAGTGGGTGCTATCTCTGTTCACGGTACGTGTGGCGCATTAGGTATTATGTTAGTACCGCTAACAAATGGCGACGCAAGCTTTGTTAATCAGTTAATTGGTCTAGTATGTATTCTTGCCTTTGTATTTGTAGCATCATTTATTGTTTGGACTGTGCTTAACAAAACAATGGGTATACGAGTAACCGAAGAAGAAGAACTAAACGGTATGGATCAACACGATTGTGGTATTGAAGCCTACCCAGAGTTTGTTTCTGTTCGAAATAGCTAATAGTTTATTTAAATAATAGTGTGTTTACACAAAGCCCTACTTCGGTAGGGCTTTTTTTGTTTCAGGGGGGGTTAACTTTTCGGATGTTAGGATATGCCCAATATGCTAAGCTCACACTCGTGAATAACCCTTGGAATAAATTACACTTAAATGGCCGATAATAAAAAAACACCTACCAGCAAATCTGCAACTAAACGTGCAAGTAAATCATCAAGCACAACAAAAAAAAGTACCTCAAAGGGCAGTAAAAAAACAGTTAAAACTACTGTTAAACGCTCTTTTATGAGAAAAACATGGTCAGTGTTTTGGAAATTAAGCTTGGCTGTTTTTATTGCCATGGCAATGTATTTCATTTATTTGGATTCAAAAACAACACGTATATTTGAAGGGAATAAATGGCAGCTTCCAGCGCAAGTGTATGCTCGTTCTATGGCGTTTTATCCGGGGCAGTTTTTATCAAGCCAAGAGGTTGTGTTTGAACTTGAGCGTTTAAATTATTCATCGGTTAATAGATTGAGCCGCACAGGGCAGTTTGTTAAAACAGCAGATAGCATTAAAATTTATCGTCGTGACTTTGAATTTTATGATGGCCTTGAAAAATCACATATTATTGAACTTCGCTTTGCAGGACAAAAAGTTGCGACTATTAAAGATAATTTTGGCAGGCGCTTAAACTCTGCTCGTTTAGAGCCTGTACAAATAGCACGTATTGGTAATGACTCTAAACAAGATAGAGAATTTGTACCACTAGATAAGTTTCCAGCAATGCTAAAAGATACGCTATTGGTGGTTGAAGACCGTGATTTTTACGAACATCATGGTGTATCGGTGTTTTCTATTTTACGCGCGCTTTATTCTAATATTAAAGCGGGGCGCACCGTTCAAGGTGGCAGCACGCTTACTCAGCAATTAGCTAAAAATATTTACCTAACACGCGAGCGTTCTTTAGTACGAAAAATAAATGAGGCCTTTATTGCGCTTATTTTAGATTATCGCTATTCAAAAGATCAGATATTAGAAGCTTACTTAAATGAAGTATACCTAGGGCAGTCATACAACCAAGGTGTGCATGGAATGGGGCTTGCTGCTGATTTTTACTTTTCAAAGCCGGTAGACGAGCTTGAGTACGATCAAATTGCTTTGCTGGTGGCAATGGTTAAAGGTCCATCTTATTACAACCCACGTCGCTATAAAGAGCGTACAATGGAGCGCCGAGACTTAGTGCTTCGCCTTATGGTTGAAAACAAGCTACTTAGTACAAAAGAGTACCGTGCATCGCTTAACCGCCCAATTGATATTGCGCCTATGAAAGCCAGCTTACAAAAATCATACCCTGGGTATTTAGAGCTAGTAAACAGGGAGCTAAATAAATTACTGCCAGATCAGCACACACTTGATGCAGGCGTAAGAGTATTTACTTATTTTGATTTGCAAAAGCAAACTGCAATGGAAGAGTCTGTTGAAAAAAGCTTACCGTACCTAGAAAATCGCCCTAGAACCGAAAATCTAGAAGCGGCCATGATCTCTGTAAATGTAGAAAAGGGCGGTGTATCCGCACTTGTTGCAGGGCGCGATGTTCGTTATTCAGGGTTTAATCGTGTTTTAGATACAAAGCGTAATATCGGCTCGCTGGTAAAACCAGCTGTGTATTTAACCGCCTTGCAATTACCACATTATAATTTAGCTACTTTGCTTGATGACTCGCCAGTACAGGTTACAAACGAGCAGGGAAAAGTGTGGCAACCAGAGAACTTTGATCATCAATACCGTGGTGCAATCCCTCTTTATAAAGCATTTAGTAACAGTATTAATATTCCAGCGGTTAATTTAGGCCTCGATGTAGGTGTTGATAAGGTAGTAAATACATTAAAAGGTTTAGGTGCAACAGGGGCAATAGACGATTACCCATCGTTGCTTTTAGGAGCTGTTGAAATGTCTAGCTTTGAAGTTGCTCAGCTTTATACAACAATTGCTGCAGATGGCGAATATAAAAAGCTCACTGCAATTTCGGCATTAACTGACTCAGTTGGTAAAGTGCTTTATAAACATACAGTAAATGCAGAGCCTCGTTTTGATAAATCTGCAATGTATATGACTAAATACGCAATGAAACGCGTAACGAAAGACGGCACTGCTAAACGATTGAATTTACATTTTCCGTCAATTCAACTAGCTGGTAAAACAGGAACTAGTAACGATTTACGTGATAGTTGGTTTGCAGGCTTTGATCAAAATACAGTGACTGTTGCGTGGCTTGGTAGAGACGACAACAAAAGCACAGGTTTAACAGGCAGCGTAGGCGCATTAGAAGCGTATATTCGTTACTTAAAGCCGCTTAACCCTCAAGCAATAGCTGATACTCGTCCACCTTCAATACGCTGGGCATTTGTAAATGAGCAAACGGGTAAGCAGGCACCACCAGGTTGTGGCAAGGTGATTCAGCTACCGCTTAGAGTGAGTGAGTTTGAGCCAAGACCACAATGTATTCGTTAATTTGAGATTACTCTAAACAACAAAGCCGCTTATTTAGCGGCTTTGTTGTTTAAAGTATAGTTAGCGTAATTATACCAATCCGTAATAATACTTAATCAATTTGAGGGGTTAAACCTGACGTTAACTACGTTAAAAATTTCTGATATAGAACAACTAAATAACGAAATTTTTGCCTTGTTATCGACACGATTTTCTTCCTTCAAAATAGATCATTTAATTAAGCGAATTGGTATTAAGATTTAAAAAACTGCATTGATTTGGTTAAATCATTAGATAAGCGACTTAGCTGCTGTGCATCTTGCAGCGTTGATTGGGCTGATGTTAGCGTTTGATCGGCTAAATTACTCACCTCTTGCGAATCATTCAATGCTTGTGTTGTCGCATTTGACTGCTGTTTAACACGCTCGGCAATAACTTCGCCCTGATGTTTAATATCGCCCATACTTTGCTCTGCGCTTTGCAATACATCATTAGTTTGATTGGCTGCTTTTACTGATTGCTCCATTTTTTCAACACTTGAGCGCATTTTTTGTTGAGTGTCGTCAGATGCTTGTTGTAAGGAGCTAATAATTTGGTGAATTTCTTGAGTTTGTGTTTGTGTACGCTGAGCAAGAGTTCTTACTTCATCAGCTACAACGGCAAAGCCTCGGCCATGCTCGCCAGCTCGTGCAGCTTCAATAGCGGCATTGAGTGCAAGCAAGTTTGTTTGATCGGCTATTTCACTAATGCCTTTACTAACTTTGCTAATTTCTTGGCTATCTTGCGCTAGCTTATCGAGTGCTTGTTGGCTCTCTGCAAATTCAATTTGTAGATCTTGCATATATTTAGCAAGCTCCATTGTATTGTCTGAACCTTGTTTTACATGTGCAGCAGCATCTTGCGCGGTAAGCGTTGCTTGATGGGCTGACTCTTCAACTGCAAGTGCGTTTTGAGCCATTTCGCTTAGTGCATTATAAATGGCATTTACTCGAGTTTGCTGTTTTGAAACATCATTGCTTGTTTGGCTACTCGCATGCGATAGCGATTTAGTTGCGCCGCATAGCTCTTCTGTACTTGCTTTAACATCAAATAATAAGTGTGAAAATGCATTAAGTAATGCGTTGTAGCGCGATGCAATAATACCCATTTCATCATTGGTGCTTGAATCAATCGTTGCATTTAAGTCGCCATTCGCGGCTCTATTTGCCGCATCAGCAAAGCGATTAATGGTATCAACAACCGCAAAATAAAAACCAATCATTAAATAAAATGCAAATAACAAACTAATCAATGAAGCGGCTAAAACAAGATTTCGAGTCCACTGTTGAGTTTGCAGTTTTGCTTCAATAAGGCTCTCAAGCGTTGGAATGCTCTTACTAACAAGTTGATTAATACTGCTGTGAACATTGTTTGTTAGCTTATTAAATTCTGCTTGAGTTAATAAAATATCGTCAGGCTCAAGTAGTTTTTCATCTATTGCTTTTTTGAATGCACCAACAGCACTGTGTAAATTAGTTAACGAAGGCATGAGCGCCTTATTTACTGATTTATCTGCATTGGTGGCGACATTAAGTATTTTATCGAGTTGTTTTTCGTACAAAGGAAGTGATTTACTAAAATTTGAAAGCGCTATAAAGGTATCGGGCGTAAAACGATTACTTGCCAAAACAGTGTTTGCGCTTTGCGCTGTCGAGTTTATTTGCATTATAAGTGCAGGAATTGGCGTGACTAAAGAGCGATTTACATAAGCACTTGCTAATTGACTATCTAAGGCAAGGTTTGACTGAATAGAAACAAGTTCGAGTACTTCATTTTCTTGATCGTCTTTTATATCAAAACCGAGTGAGCGAGCTATTTTTATATTTTGATTTGCTTCCCCCTGCATTTGATTTGAGAGTATTGACCTGTAGCCTTTTAAGCCTTGTTGCTGCATTTTTGAAACAGCGATACTTTCACTTAATAATGAGACTAAAAAAAACAAACTAAGTGCAAGAGGAACGAGTAAAATTCCAAACATTAAGCTGATTTTAGTTTTGTATTTTAAATTTGCCATTAGCTGGATAGCGGGAAAAGAAAATTGGCGTAATCCTGACATAAGGCTCTCTTGTATTTTTGTAATTAGGGTAAAGGTGAATAGACCTTGTTATGCTTAATTATCATTCATTTATAGTACTTTACAAATAAAAAAAGCCCTTTCGGGCTTTTTTCAATCTTTAGTCTTAATTACATACTGTAAAAACAAGCGTTTATAAAATATAAAAAGTAATTTTAACTTAAAGTTTAGCAAACGAGCGTTCTGCTGCCGCTATTGTGTCTTTTACTTCTTGTTCAGTATGCGCAGCACATACAAAACCAGCCTCAAATGCTGATGGAGCAAGGTACACGCCTTCTTCAAGCATAAGGTGGAAAAAACGTTTGAAGCGCTCTAGGTCGCATTCAGTCGCTTGTTTGTATGTCGTTACTTTTTCAGCATCAGTAAAAAAGAATCCATACATGCCGCCAGCATAATTAGTTGTTAATGCAATGCCTGCTTTTTTAGCGCCAGCTTCAAAGCCTTCACAAATTGCTTTTGAAATAGCTTCTAACTTATCGTGTAGACCTGGCTCACATAATAGCTCAAGTGATTTTAAACCTGCAGCCATCGCAATAGGGTTGCCAGAAAGAGTACCCGCTTGGTAAACAGGGCCCACAGGCGCAATGTAATCCATTATTTCGGTTTTACCACCAAATGCGCCAACAGGCATGCCGCCGCCAATGACTTTACCTAAACACGTAAGGTCTGGTTTAATATTGTAATAAGCTTGTGCGCCGCCAAGTGCAACACGAAAGCCCGTCATTACTTCATCAAAAATAAGTACTGATTTATATTCGTCACACACATCACGCAAACCTTCTAAAAAGCCTGGCACTGGTGGAATACAGTTCATGTTACCGGCTACTGGTTCTACAATAATACAGGCAATTTCGTCTGCGTATTTTGCAAAAATGGCTTTTACTTCATCTAGGTTATTAAACGATACCGTAAGTGTATGCTTAGCAAAGTCTTCAGGAATACCAGGAGAATTAGGCACACCCATTGTTAATGCACCAGAGCCTGCTTTAACTAATAACGAGTCAGCGTGACCGTGGTAACAACCTTCAAATTTTAATATTTTATCGCGGCCGGTAAAGCCACGTGCTAAACGAATTGCACTCATCGTTGCTTCAGTGCCTGAGCTAACCATGCGTACTTTTTCGATTGATGGAACCAGCTCTTTTACTTTTTCAGCCATTAATATTTCGGCTTCAGTTGGCGCGCCATAGCTAAGGCCATTTTCTACTGCTTCGTGTACGGCTTGTTTAATTGCAGGGTGGTTATGACCCATGATCATAGGTCCCCAAGAGCCAACATAATCAATATAACGATTACCGTCGGCATCAAATGTAAACGCGCCTTCTGCTTTTGTAATAAATAGCGGCGTACCGCCCACACCATTAAAAGCACGAACTGGCGAGTTTACGCCACCTGGAATAGAGGCTTGAGCGCGTTCAAATAAGTCTTGGCTAATTGTCATGAAAAATCCTATAAATTGTCACTTAAAGAGGGTTTAGCTGTCGCGTTTGCGGCTAAACCAAGGTACGTCCACTTCATACTTATCGACTTTATTTTCTACGCCGAGTGTTAAAGCAAACAGTGCCATACGAATTAATACGCCATTTTGTACTTGGCGGAATATTGCTAAATTGTCGTTACTGTTTAAGTCGTTATCAAGCTCGTTGGCTTCTAAGCGACTATCACGTGGTAACGGATGCATTAACACAGAGTTAGGTTTGCAATGAGCGCTGTAAATAGATTGGCTAATTCTAAAACCGCCACGGTATTTATTTGCTTCTTCTTGTGAAGGAAAACGCTCTTCTTGAATACNCGGCGGCTAAATTACCTTCCATCTTGTTTACTAGCTCAATTTTGTGTCCTGCATTTTCTACGGCATCTAAAATGCTCGTTGGCATTTGTAGGCCATCAGGTGCGACCATCGAAAACTTTACGTTTTTATAATGGCACAATAGTTTTGATAGAGAATGCACTGTGCGACCATATTTTAAATCACCCACAAGCGCTATATGCATGCCATCAATATTTTGATCAAAACGCTGTAATTCACGCTCAATGGTTAATAAATCAAGTAATGCCTGGGTCGGGTGCTCATTTGGACCGTCGCCGCCATTAATAACCGGCACAGTACAACCATCAGCAAATTCACTTACTGAGCCTGCGTCAGGATGGCGCATAGCAACAGCATCGGCGTAAGCTGAAATAACGCGCGCAGTATCGTAAAGAGACTCACCTTTAGCAAGCGCTGAGCTTTGCATACCTGTAGTTTCACGTACGCCACCGCCTAGTAAGTTAAAGGCTGTACCAAAGCTAACTCGTGTACGAGTGCTTGGTTCAAAAAACAAATTAGCTAAAATAGCGCCTTTAAGCACCGTTGTTTGCTTTTGCTTTTTAGCATAAGGCTCCATTTTTTTAGCTACTGCAAAAATACGTTCAATGCAGTCTCTGTCTAGCTGATTTACAGACAGTATATGTTCGCCTTGGAAACTTAACATGGGGTAATTCCTAATCAATCAAATGGGCGCGATAATCCATAAATGGAGCACGCAATCGCGCGTGTTATTAGCAAGTATTGTAAATTGCAGCGCAGTTTAACATGCGCTACAAAGCTTATAAATTAGGTTTTATTACCGCAAGTGCCACTATGATGAGCAGCGCAATAACAGGGAGCTCATTAAAAATACGGTAGAAGCGGTCTGTTTTAGTGTTTCGGTCATGTTTAAAGTCACTCAATAACTTAAAACAGTAGCCGTGGTATACGTATAAAATAATTACCAGTACAAGTTTGTAATGTAACCACATACTGTATCTAAACCAATCACGACCATATTCAACAATGGTTAATACACCAAATACAGCCGTTAAAACAGCAAATGGGGTTACGAAGTAAAGTAGTCTGCGCTCCATAACTTTAAGCATAGAGTTGCATGATCTTTCTTCGCTCATTGCGTGATATACAAATAATCGTGGTAAGTAAAAAATACCGGCAAACCACGCAATCATAAAAAATATGTGCAGTGTTTTATAAATCAATAATGCGCTCATAATAATCCTTATTGCTTAAAGTAAGCTGTTACGAATGGTTAAAATATGATGAATTTGATCCCAGCGTAATAGCCCCATAATTTGTTGATTATCTAAAAGGTTATAAACGTAAAGCGCGCCACTTCTTTTATCTTTTAGTATATCGAATGCATCGGCTAGGGTGGCTTGGCTGCTGATGCCCTGCAAGCTAATGTAATTTATATTTATTGCTTCATCAGACATTAGCGTTAAATCGTATTCAGCGAGGCGATAGCCATTTTCTTCGTCAAAAACAATCAAGGGTGTTTGGCTATCCATGGCATCAAGCGTATTTTTTATTTGCTCTTTATCGTCTGAGTAAAGCAATTTAAAGTCTTCATCCATATCATCCATTATTCCCACTTTTTGTAATGCTTCAGTAGCGGGAGATACATGGTACGGCAATCCCTGAAAATCTAATTGCTGCAAAAATATGGAGCGATTTCCAAAAAATTGTAATGCAGTTACATATGCAGTGGTTATAACTATCATCGCAGGAACGATTATTTCAGGTGATGATGTAAGCTCCATTACTGTTGTTAATGCAGCAAGCGGTGCATGCAGTGTAGCCGCTAATAATCCAGCCATACCTAAAACCCCATACGTACCCGCAATATCAGTACCCGGGCTAATATATTGAGCAAAAAAGGCCATTAATGTCCCAATTAATACACCAAGCCCAATTACCGGACCAATTAAACCACCGGGAATACCCAAACCAATAGCAAACAATGTGGCAAGTAGTTTAGCGATTAAAATGGTAGTAAGCAGCTTTACGTTATCAGGCGATTCAACCGCGATAGTAATCGCACTCATACCAGAACCCATAGCATGAGGCACCGCGTAAGCTATCAAGCTGGCAATACACCCTGCAATTAGTAAACGAGGAAACATACTTAAAGGTTTAAATGTTTTAATAATTAGCATTAAGTTTTGATTAAAGCTAAATGCTATAGCGCCCAGCGCCATACCGCATAATATCAAATAAGGGTAATGCCAACCACTTAATGGCGCTATTGTAATGAGTGCAAGTTCAGAGCCTTCACCAAAAACAAACTGTGTAGCTAATGCACCAGTAACAGCAGCAAGCATGATTGGCACAAATATGTGTACTTTATATTCTCGAAGTACCACTTCCATTACAAAAATAACAGCTGCAAGGGGGGTATTAAATGAAGCCGCTATACCTGCGGCAACGCCGCAACCACTTAAAGTACGCATGGCGTTATGCGGTAAATGTAGTTTATCCGCTAAAATACTCGCACCTGTTGCGCCCATATGAACGGAAGGCCCTTCTCGGCCAACCGAAAAACCGCTAATGAGTGCAAGTGCGCCACCAACAAATTGATTAACCGTATTGTATAAAGGCATTTGCCCGTAATGGCGTTTAATACGATGAATAACAAAAGGAATGCCTAAACGGTAATGTTTAAAGCCAGTAAATGCAGCAAAGCACGCAATTAAAAATGCGGCTATTAATGGCATTAAAACGCGTTCAAGAGTCGGTAGGGTAGTAAAGTCGTCAGGTGTTTCCAAAAATAAGCTTTGAAAAAACAAAATAGTTAAGCGAAATAAAATAATAAAAAATGCAGCAATTAATCCGGCAACTACGCCTAATAAGCATAATTGTACAGATGTTTTAGGTTTTGCCAGTCGACGCCTGAGTTGCTCAAGCCACATGCATTATTTCCTCGCCGCATTTTTCAGCAGCATTTTAGCAAAAGAGTTTAGTTAAGTCCTTGTGATTTTGAATTTTTCGTAACTTATATTAACAATTTGCAGTAAAGATTAAGACCTATTTTTTATAACTAAAATTTTTAATGAATTTATAGTTTACAAGGGTCGCTTTTAGTTTGCTTAAGTATTATTTTAGTGAGCTAATGTTTAACCACTTTTTTACTAATTTATAGGTATAACTTAGAGTAAAGAGTTGTTTTACTATACTTGATTAAAACACTCGGGTATTAGATAATCACGCCATTGCGATATTGAGGGTTTTAAAATGTCTGAAGAATTACCAATTAAGTTCAGCGATGCAGCTGCTGTTCGCGTTAAACAGTTAATCGACGAAGAAGAAAATCCAGATTTAAAACTGCGTGTTTACGTAACAGGTGGTGGTTGTTCGGGTTTTCAATATGGTTTTACTTTTGATGAAAAAGCGAATCCTGGCGATTTAGAAATTGTAAAAAATGGTGTAACACTCGTTATCGATCCAATGAGCATTCAATATTTGGTTGACGGTGAAGTTGATTACACAGAAGGATTAGAAGGCGCACGCTTTTTTGTATCTAATCCTAATGCAACAACAACCTGTGGTTGTGGTGCAAGCTTTAGCGTTTAACAGCTAAATGCTAAATAGAATAAAGCCGCTTTTGCGGCTTTTTTAATGCCTACAAATCGGTTGGGGCGTATTCGGTTATTTGCATTATCAATACAAAAAAGCCAAGTACAAAAGCAGAAAACGCTAAAATGTATATGAAGCCTTTTTTGCCTTGCTTAATTGGTACGCCGTTATGGTGCAAAAAAAAGTACCAACTCAGGCACAATACGATAGGTAATAAAAAAAGAAGTCTGAACATTATTCGGCCTTTTTGGTGCTAATTATTGCTTAATCATAAACATATGACGATAAATTGGAACAAAATTGTTATAAATATTCCTTTAAATATTTTATAACTAGAAATAATTTATTAATATTTTTTGAGTACTTAGGTCAGTATTCAGCGTTTATAAATATTCACTCGTGTTCATATTTGTACCGAGTATGTAATTAGTTATTTAACCAAAGTGTTAATAGTATATAATGTATCCAAGAATGAGACGGGCAAAATTTCATTCTCAATAAAAATAAATCTTTACCATATTATTAGCGTAGTGCTTTTAGCTATATTGGTGGAGTGAGTAGCAACACATGCTTTGTTAAGCAATAGCTTGCTATTGAATGTAAGTATGACTACTTACTTGCCTACAGCTATTGATAGAGACTACTGCTTTAATAGGTACGTCAAATCATCTAGTAGGAGATGTAAAATGATGGGCAAAACTGTTTCTTCTGAAGAAAATGCAAAGCTAACAAAATGGCTTAAAAGTAAACGCCACGAAAAGGGTCATACAATGCGAAGCCTAGCACAAGTGCTTGGAACGCCTCATTCGTTTATCGGCAAGATTGAAAATCAAGAACGCCGTTTAGATGTAATTGAGTTTGTTCGTTATTGTGCAGCTCTTGAAGTTGATCCACATGAAGCACTTAGCTTGCTAAAAGTAGATTAACTCAAAAATTGCTTAGTACACTTAAGGGGCACTTATAGTGCTAAGCAATATGTTAATGCAGGGATGCATTAAATATTTTGATGATAATTTCTCTCAAGCTCATACAACTTATGCCTAATCAGATATAAAAATATCAGTGAAGGTAAAACCATTAAGGCTGTTAAAACAAAAAACAGCGACCAATTCCCCATTAACCAATCATCAATGACGACACCACTGTAGCTCGAAAGTAACGTTCGTCCTAAATTTCCTAATGATGCCAGTAATGCATAGTGCGTTGCACTAAATGCTCTATCGCATAACATCGATATAAAGGCGACCATAGCCACTAACGACCATGCTTGCGTAAACCCATCAATAACAATAGCAAAGGCATATAGCCTTAAATCAGGGCCAACTAAAGCGATCCACGAAAAGGCTAAGTTTGAAGCAGCCATTGCAATGCCACTTATAAATAAACCTCTAACAATGCCATATTTTTGATTAAATAAACTACCAACAAAGGTAAATATGATTGTAAGCACCGCCGTACCTACCTTTGAGAATGTTGCTATGTCGCTATTACTAAAACCAATTTCTTTATAAAACACAATCGACATACGCCCTAAAAACGCTTCGCCTATCTTAAATAAGAAAATAAACGCAAGTAATGCCAATGCTGTTTTAACGCCGTTTTTAGTAAAAAAAGCTCTAAAGGGGTCAATAACGGTTACTGCAAGCCAGGCAATCGTTTTGGTAAGTGGCGTTTGTTTTGCTGATGAGAGCTTTTCAAGGTACACACGTTCAAGTTCGGCATGTACTGCTTCGCGGTTAGATTCAGGCTCTTTTGCAAACAGTGCTCCACTCATTAGCAGCAGCATTACAGCAGCTAAAAAGTAATAAATTTGTGGCCAGTCGAGCGAGGGGATATCGGCCATATAAAACGGAATGGCACCTAAAAGCGCATAACCTGTCCACCAACCAGACGTTGCCATAGCTGCAGCTGCTGTTGCTTTGTGCGATTCTTTTTCGCTTAGTGTATCTATTCTAAATGCATCAATTGCAATGTCTTGTGTCGCAGAAGCAATGGCGATTAATAAACAAATTGCAGCAACAATTGCCAGATTAGCTTTTAAATCAAGGCCAGCTAGTAGCAGGGTGCCAATAAAAATAAAGCTTTGGCAAAATAGTATCCAACTGCGGCGTTGGCCTAGCCATTTATATAAAACAGGGAGTTTTGTACGGTCAATGAGTGGCGACCATAAAAAGTTGATACTGTAGGCGCCAAATACAATGCCAAATAGGCCAATCATACTGCGGCTTAGCCCTTCATCCTTTAGCCAAGCCGACATAACAGAGCCAATTAGTACCCACGGAAAACCGCTACTCATACCAAATATAAAAATATGGATTAAGCGTTTGTCTTTAAAGTAAGAAAAATATTCGCTAATAGAGAGTGATTTGCTCATAGGGCCTTCATTGGCTTAGATGCAGAGCAGCTAAGCTGCTCTTAAAAAATTACAGTGGGACTTGCTCAAGCATTTTTATGTTTAAAATAACCACTGGTTTTACAGGTACAAAATCGTAACCAATTTTTTCATTAAAGCCCGTTTCTACAGCCATAATTTTGTCTAGTGTTTCGTAGCCTTCCATCACATTACCAAAAACAGCAAAACCCCAATCTTTACCTGGGTTTAAGTGATCGTTGTTATCCATATTAAAAAAGAACTGACGAGTACCAGAGTGAGGCTCACGGTCCTGATACGCCATAGCAATGCTATACATATCGTTTTTCATACCGTTACCGCTTTCATTAAAAATAGGGTCATTTTCGTGTAGGCCGTCGTAATCTTTATCGTAGCCACCACCTTGAATAACAAAGTCGCGCTCGTTTTCTACATCACGTTCAATACGGTGAAAAACACTACCTTGATAGCTTTTATCTGACACGTAAGTTAAAAAGTTATTGACTGTGATGGGTGCTCTTGAACGATCAAGTTCAACCACTATACTACCCATAGTCGTTACAATTTCGACGCGTGGAAAAATATTATCCTTTTGCACAAAGCGGCCTTCTTGGGCTGCTAAGCTACTTACACTAAAGAATAGGCCTAAGCAGATTAAAAAAAGTCGTTTCATAGTTAACCTTCTAAAAATTCTATTAATTCAGGGTCAGATACAATGCGGGTAATAATTTGCTCAGTCAACTTATTGAGCTGACCTTCTATTTTTGCTCGCTCGTGACTAAATGGCCCTTCTAAATTAGCACTACCTCTATACACTTTACTAAAGTTACTTGAGGAGCGAATAACTCGCACGCCAAGTTCTATATGGGCTTCACTGGTATGGCTCACTAGTTTTTCGGTTACTACCGCTTGTAGTGCATGAATATCTACTTCAAAGCGTACACTTGCCAAATTAGAAATACTGGCGCCATTGCGGCTAAGTGCACTATCTAAAACACTTTTAATAGAGCTAGTAATACCTTGGCTTGCAAAGGTTTTAGTTTTGTCTGACCCTATAAGTTTAAGTGTTGATGAATCGCCACGTAAATCAATTACACTAGTACTTAAGCTACTATTTATAGAGCTTATTTGGCCGCTTTTATAAACAGGGTTAAGTATTACTTGGCTAGGCTGATTTGCACAGCCACCAAGTATTAGTAATACACAACACCCAAGTATAATGTTTGTTAATTTCATTTATAGCATTCCACTATTTTTAGTTGCACTTAGAACGACAAACTTTTTGTTTGACCCTAACAACTTACAGTTTCCGAACATGCGGTTCAATTTATCATGATAATCTAAATGACGATTACCAATAATGCGCAGTTCGCCGCCTTCTTTTAAAGTATCTTTTGCTTGCTTGAACATCTGCCAAGCAATGTGATCGGTAACAGCTTGAGCTTGGTGAAATGGAGGATTACATAGCACCATATCCACACTGTCTCTTTCAAAGCCTGTTAAACAGTCGTTTTCGATGAACTCACAGTTATCAAACTTATCGCCTAGGTTAATCTCTACATTTAACCGAGCCGACTCCACAGCCATGTAAGACTCATCAACAAAGGTAACTGATGCATTAGGGCAGCGAGCAAGCGTCATTAATCCAACAACGCCGTTACCACAGCCTAAATCAATAATGCTTTTAGCTTTTGGTGTTTCTGGTAAGTAGTTAAAAAAGAAGCGCGCACCAATATCTAACGAATCACGCGAAAACACATTTGCATGATTTGTTATATTAAACTCAGTACCTTCAAGTTCCCATGTTGTAGGGAAGTCTGCTGCTTTATATCCGCCTTTAGCATTGCTTAATATTAGACGTGATTTTTTAACTGCTAGGCTTGTTGTTGTTTCACCAATAAATTGCTCAAATGATTTTATTGTTGAATTATGAATTTCTTTTGTTTTACCTGCGGCAATTACTGGTGTACCAGGTGCAAGTACTTCACTAAGTTCACTTAATTGGAACTGTAAAAAACCCACATTACGAGGGATTTTAATAAGTACTAAATCTACATCCTCTGGTAATGCCGACAAACTATCTACTTGCGTAAACTCTGCTGTAGGCAGCTTGTTTTCTTGTAAGTTATAAGCCGCAGCTTGGTGGCTAATATAAGAATCATTAACTGAACAAACCGTTAACTTATTAAAATAACAAGCAAGTGCACCAAAGCTATCGTTTAAAATAAGCAATGAGCGACAATCAGGGTGATGTTCGTTAACATAATTGATAAGGTACTCATCTGCCGAATCCCACGCTTGTAAGCTGCGGTTTTTTTGATCCAATGGAAAGCGTTCAAGAGTAAAGGTTTTATCGCCTAGCTGGGCTTGCGTCGTCATAATGGTTCGTTGATCAGTAATCTAATGTAGGTAAATTCTAACATGCAACGGCAAAACGCCAACCCCCAACAGTTACCAAATGGCTTTTCTTATCAAAGTAGGGCACTTAGTGCGCAAAAAAGCCTCGATCTATTTTATTATTTGCAAAAAAACCTACGTTGGCAGCAACCCGATGTAACCGTTTACGGCAAAACGGGGCCTATTCCACGACTGCAATGTTTCATGAGCGATTTAAATATTGAATACGGCTATTCAAGTAGTAAGCAAATAGTAGAACCATGGGATGAATTATTACTTAATATGAGAAAGCGTTTAGAATCACATTTAAGCCAGCCTCTGAACTCATTGCTCGTTAATTATTACCGAGATGGTAATGATACGATGGGTTGGCATAGTGATGATGAAATAGAGCTTGGTGATAAACCAACAATTGTGTGTGTATCTTTAGGAGCTGATAGGGTTTTAAAGTTAAAGCACAAGGCAAGCAATAAAGTAACTGACTTAAAATTACAAAGTGGCAGCTGCTTAATAATGAATGGGCATAGCCAACGAGACTACCAACATGCAATACCCAAGCAAACAACACTTGCGCATCCGCGAATAAGTTTAACTTACCGATTTATTAAACACATTAAGCAAAAGCAATTTAGTTAGCCAATCGCTGCGTTAAATTGTTATAGTAAGTGTATAAATTAGCTAATTAAAACGGTCTTTTTATGTCAATGCAGCAGCAGATCCAAGAAAAAATAAGCAACGCCATTGCGTGTAAACATTTAAACGTAATCAATGAAAGTCATATGCACAGTGCTGGCACTGAATCACACTTTAAAGTAGTAGTTGTTAGCGAAGGTTTTGCGGGTAAGCGTTTATTACAACGTCATCGCGAAATTAATGAAATTTTAAAAGATGAGTTAGCAAATCATATTCATGCACTCGCTATTCATACATATACACCAGATGAGTATACAGAGCAGGGCGGCGAAGCGCCTGATTCACCTAATTGTATGGGTGGCTCTAAAATTAGCTAAGTAATGTTTTAGAGTATTTGATGAGTGTTTAACTGATCAGATCAGTGTTTTTAGTATTAGCCTTTAAACTAGCGCTAATTTTTATTGTAAAAGATATAGGATGATCAATGGTCATTAAGCCTAAAATTCGTGGATTTATCTGCACAAACGCACACCCAGCTGGTTGTGCAGAGCATGTTCAAGAACAAATTAACTATGTAAAACAACAAGGGGCATTAAAAAGTGCACCAAAAAATGTATTAGTTATTGGCGCATCAACAGGCTACGGCTTGGCATCGCGCATTACTGCTGCGTTTGGTGGTGGTGCTAAAACATTAGGTATTTTCTTTGAAAAAGAAGGTACCGATCGTAAAACAGGTTCTGCCGGTTGGTACAATACTGCTGCTTTTCAAGAAGCTGCAGACGAAGCAGGTCTTTGGTCTAAAAATATTAATGGCGATGCGTTTTCTAACGAAATCAAGCAAAAAGCAATCGATACTATCAAAGCCGATTTAGGTAAAATAGACTGCATTATTTACAGCCTTGCATCGCCTCGTCGTACTGATCCAAACACTGGTGAAGTGTTTTCTTCTACCCTTAAACCAATTGGCAGTGCCGTTACTACTAAAAACCTAAATACATCAAAGCGTGAAATTGATGAAATTACGGTAGAAGCAGCAAACCAAGACGATATCGACAACACTATTAAAGTAATGGGTGGTGAAGATTGGGAAATGTGGATTGACGCTTTAAAAGAAGCCGATGTACTTGCTGATAACTTTAAAACGACTGCTTATACTTATATTGGTAAAGAACTAACATGGCCAATATACGGACACGCTACTATTGGTAAAGCTAAAGAAGATTTAGACCGTGCAACGGCTGCTATTAAAGAATCAACAAAAGATTTAAATGGTGAGGCGTATGTTTCATCACTTAATGCAGTAGTGACACAAGCAAGTTCTGCTATTCCTATTATGCCGTTATATATTTCTGCTTTATTTAAAGTTATGAAAGCAGATGGCACATATGAAGGCACCATTGAGCAAATTCACGCATTATTTAGTGAAAACCTATATGGTGAATCACCTCGCTTTGACGACGGTGGGCATTTATTCCAAAACTATAAAGAGCTAGAAGACGATGTACAAGCACGCGTTCAAGCTGTATGGGATAGTGTTGATACAAGCAGCATTGATGAGCTAACAGACTATGTTGGTTACCATAATGAGTTTTTACGCTTATTTGGTTTTGGTATAGACGGTGTTGACTACGATCAAGACATAGATTCAGTTAAGCCAATTGCTAATATGATTGACTAACAGAATTTAGATATAAAAAGCCGCTATCGCGGCTTTTTTTGTATTATGCGATTTGTTGAATTTACGATGAAATCAGGAATGATAATTGCTTAGGCTACCACTTTGGTCTAGCTTGATTTTTATTTAATTCACTTAACAAAACTAAATAAGTGTTTCTGTCGTATAATTTTCATAAATACACTCGCATAGTCATCTAAAATGATGTTAAAATCTCGACAATATGTGATGAGTTTTACTACGTTGCTTGTTTGATATCTCTAGCAAGCTGCTCTTTTGTACCTTGATATAACTTGGAATAACTCAAATGGCGACGTGGTTGATACGATTTTTCAGTTTCTTTCCTTTAATGTAATGCAAGTGCGTATGATCAACATAAAAAAAGGTCTGGATTTACCCTTAGAGGGCGCGCCACAGCAAGTTATACATGACGGTTCTGCTGTCAAACGTGTAGCTGTGCTTGGCGAAGAGTTTATCGGTATGCGTCCAACCATGCATGTTCGTGTGGATGACCAAGTCAAAAAAGGCCAGGTACTTTTTGAAGATAAAAAGAACCCAGGCGTCCTATTTACTGCTCCAGCTTCTGGTACAGTAAAAGAAATAAATCGTGGTGCTAAACGTGTGCTGCAATCTGTTGTTATTGAAGTAGCAGGCAGTGAGCAAATCACCTTTGACTCTTTCAAAGCAGACGAGCTTCCGAGCTTAGAGCGCGAAAAAGCCAAAGAAGTACTTATCCAGTCTGGTCAATGGACAGCACTTCGTGTTCGCCCATTCAGCAAAGTAGCGGCTGTGGATGCAAATCCTAGTTCTATTTTTGTGACCGCAATCGACACAAACCCATTAGCTGCAGATCCTGCAGTAATTATTGCAGAAAATGCGCAAGCATTTGAAGCGGGTCTTGCAGTTGTTTCGCGTTTGACCGATGGCAAAGTATTTGTGTGTAAAAAAGCAGGCAGCCAAGTTCCTAGCTCATCTATAGCTCAAGTAGAAGTACATGAGTTTGGTGGTGTGCATCCGGCTGGCCTCGTTGGCACTCATATCCATCATCTTGATGCAGTTTCTGTTAGCAAACAAGTTTGGCATATTGGTTACCAAGACGTTATTGCGTATGGTCACTTATTCCTTACTGGTGAAATTTACACAAATCGTGTTATTTCGCTTGCAGGTCCTCGCGTTAAAAACCCACGTTTAGTGAAAACACAATTAGGTGCTTCATTGGATGATTTAGTGGCTGGTGAGTTAGAAGACGGAGATAACCGCGTTATTTCTGGTTCTGTTCTATCGGGTTCTATTTCAAACGGTGTTCATGCATTCTTAGGTCGTTACCACGTTCAAGTATCTGTTTTACTTGAAGGTCGCGAAAAAGAATTGTTTGGCTGGATTGCACCAGGTAGTGATAAATTCTCTGTAACGCGTACATTCCTTTCTCACCTTGCACCAAGTCGTTTATTTAAAATGACAACGTCAACAGGTGGTTCAAAACGTGCCATGGTACCAATTGGTAGCTACGAGCGCGTAATGCCGTTAGATATTTTGCCTACTCTATTATTACGTGACTTAATTGCACGTGATTTAGACAGTGCAATTTCATTGGGCGCGCTTGAACTTGATGAAGAAGATTTAGCGTTATGTACCTTCGTTTGTCCAGGCAAATACGAGTATGGTTCTATCCTACGCGATTGCTTAACTACGATCGAGAAGGAAGGCTAGAGAGATGGGTTTAAAAAAATATCTAGAAGATATCGAGCCGAATTTTGAAGCCGGTGGTAAATATGAAAAGTTTTATGCACTGTATGAAGCAGCTGCAACTATTTTTTATACACCAGGCTACGTAAATAAAGGCGCGACACACGTACGCGATAACATCGACCTAAAACGTATGATGATTTTAGTGTGGATGGCGACGTTCCCAGCTATGTTTTTTGGTATGTTCAATATCGGTCATCAGGCCGCTGGTGCTTTAGCACAAGGTTTTGAACTAGCAAACACGTGGCAAGTTGGTTTGTTCCAGTTATTCGGTGGCGAGTTAACCGCTGATGCAGGCTGGGGCGCTAAGATGTTCTATGGAGCATGTTTCTTCTTACCTATCTACGCTGTAACATTTGCAGTAGGTGGTTTCTGGGAAGTTATATTTGCTTCAGTGCGTAAGCATGAAATTAACGAAGGTTTCTTCGTTACTTCTGTATTATTCGCACTTATTTTGCCAGCAACTATTCCTTTATGGCAAGTTGCGTTAGGTATTACGTTTGGTGTGGTAATCGCTAAAGAAATCTTTGGTGGTACTGGCCGTAACTTCTTAAACCCTGCTTTAGCCGGTCGTGCATTTTTATTCTTTGCATACCCAGCTCAAATCTCAGGTGACACAGTATGGACAGCAGTAGATTCTTTCTCTGGTGCAACTATGCTAGGCCAAGCATTTGCTGGCACACTTGACTTTGCAAACATGGAATTATGGTGGAATGCGTTTTATGGTTTCATTCAAGGTTCTGTAGGTGAAACATCTACACTTGCATTATTAGTAGGTGGTTTGTTCTTAATTTACGTTCGTATCGCTTCTTGGCGCATTGTACTAGGTGTATTCCTAGGTATGGTAGCAACTGCATTTTTATTAAATGCTGTTGGCTCAGAAACTAACCCTGTATTTGCAATGCCTTGGTATTGGCATTTTGTACTTGGTGGCTTTGCGTTTGGTATGTTCTTTATGGCTACTGACCCTGTATCAGCTGCATTTACTGACAAAGGTAAATTAGCATATGGTCTATTAATTGGCTTTATGGTGGTTATGATACGTGTTGTGAATCCTGCTTTCCCAGAAGGCATGATGCTAGCAATCTTATTTGCTAACTTGTTCGCTCCACTGTTCGATCACTTTGTAGTGCAGGCTAATATTAAGCGGAGGTTGGCACGTAATGTCTAGTAATAACGAATCAATCGGCAAAACGTTATCAGTTGTTGTAGCACTATGTTTAGTGTGTGCAATCATTGTATCGTTTGCTTCTGTACAGCTTCGTCCTTTACAGCAAGCTAATAAAAACAAAGATATTCAAAGCAATATCTTAGCTGCTGCGGGCATCGACAAAGTTGAAAATGTTCTTGAAACATTTGATGCAAAAATCGAAGCGCGCGTTGTAAACATGACTACAGGTGAGTTTGTAGATACAGACCCAACAATCTTTGACTTTGAAAAAAGCAAATATGATGCAGCGCTAAGTGTTTCTCTTCAAGAGAAAGGCGTTAAAGATATTGCTGGTATTCAACGTGTGACTAAAGAGTCACCGGTGTATATCTCTAAAAAAGAAGATGGCTCAGTTGATGCAATCATTCTTCCTATCCAAGGCTACGGCTTATGGGGCTTGATGTACGGTTTTATCTCGCTTGAAAGCGATGGTGAAACAGTTAAGGGCATTATCTTTTACAAGCATAATGAAACCCCAGGTCTTGGTGGCGAAATCCAAAATCCACAGTGGACTGCTACATGGGAAGGTAAAGAACTTCCAATTCAAATTGTTAAAGGTACTGCGGGCAATGATGAGCATAAGATCGATGGTCTTTCAGGTGCTACATTAACGTCTAACGGTGTTGATCATGCAGTTGACTTTTGGACTGGCGAAAATGGCTTTGGCCCTTTCCTTGCGAAAGTACGTAAAGGAGCATTGAAATAATGGCTGATACTAAAGAAATGAAGGCGGTCCTATTCGGTCCGGTTTTAGCTAACAACCCAATCGCACTACAAGTACTTGGTATTTGTTCTGCGCTAGCGGTAACGTCTAGCTTAAAAAATGCGTTAATTATGTCAATCGCATTGACACTTGTAACTGCGTTTTCGAGCTTCTTTATCTCGCTTATTCGTAACCAGATCCCATCATCTGTACGTATCATCGTACAAATGACAATTATCGCATCATTGGTAATCGTTGTTGACCAAGTATTACAGGCATTTTCTTATGCTACTGCAAAAGAGCTTTCTGTATTCGTTGGTCTAATCATTACTAACTGTATCGTAATGGGTCGTGCTGAAGCATACGCGATGAAGTCGCCACCACTTATGTCATTCCTTGACGGTATTGGTAACGGCTTAGGTTACTCTGTAGTACTACTTACTGTTGGTTTCATTCGTGAGCTATTTGGTAAGGGTTCACTATTCGGTGTTGATATTATCCCATTAGTACAAGATGGCGGTTGGTATCAGCCTATGGGTCTATTGATCTTACCACCGAGTGCATTCTTCATCATTGGTTTATTCATATGGGTACTGCGTACTTATAAGAAAGACCAAGTAGAAGCTAAAGCGTAAGGGGCAAATAGTGGAACATTATATTAGTTTATTTGTAAAAGCCGTTTTTATTGAGAACTTAGCGTTGTCATTCTTCTTAGGCATGTGTACTTTTTTAGCGGTATCTAAAAAAGTAACTACATCAATTGGCCTAGGTATAGCGGTTATAGTTGTATTGGGTATTTCTGTACCTGTAAACAACTTGGTTTATCATGCGGTACTTGCACCTGGTTCACTAACTTGGTTAGGTTACCCAGATGCAGATCTTAGCTTTTTACGTTTCTTAACTTTCATTGGTGTTATTGCAGCACTTGTGCAAATTCTTGAAATGGCGTTAGATAAGTTTTTCCCTGCACTATACAACGCGTTAGGTATCTTCTTACCACTTATCACAGTTAACTGTGCAATATTTGGTGCGGTATCATTCATGGTTGAGCGTAACTATAACTTCGGCGAGTCTGTTGTTTATGGTATTGGCGCTGGTGTTGGTTGGGCACTTGCAATTACATTACTTGCAGGTATCCGTGAGAAACTGAAATACTCAGACGTACCTGACGGCTTACGTGGTTTAGGTATTACCTTCATCACTGTTGGTTTAATGGGACTTGGCTTTATGTCATTCTCTGGTATTTCACTGTAAAGGTAGCGAGGATAAATCATGGATTATCAGATTTTCTTAGGCGTTGGTGTTTTTATCGCTATCGTTGTACTACTGGTTTTAGTCATCATTGGTGCTAAATCTCAGTTAGTTGCAAGTGGCGATATTATCATCGGCATTAATGGCGACCCAGATAAAGCCATTAAAACATCAGCAGGTAGTAAGCTTTTAGGCGCACTATCTGAGTCAGGTATATTTGTATCATCTGCTTGTGGTGGCGGTGGCTCTTGTGGTCAGTGTCGTGTACACATTAAAGAAGGTGGTGGTGATATTCTGCCAACTGAGCTTGATCACATATCTAAAGGTGAAGCCCGTGAAGGCTGTCGTTTAGCGTGTCAGGTAAATGTTAAAAATGACATGGAAATTGAACTTGAAGAGTCAATTTTCGGTGTTAAGAAATGGGATTGTGAAGTTATCTCTAATGATAACAAAGCAACGTTCATCAAAGAACTTAAGCTGCAAATTCCAGATGGCGAGTCAGTGCCGTTTCGTGCGGGTGGTTACATCCAAATCGAAGCTCCACCTCACCATGTTAAATATGCAGATTTCGATGTTCCTGAAGAGTATCGTGGCGACTGGAACCATTTTGGTTTCTTCGATCTGGAGTCAAAAGTAGACGAAGAAACAATTCGTGCTTACTCAATGGCTAACTACCCAGAAGAAGAAGGCATCATTATGCTTAACGTGCGTATTGCTGCTCCACCTCCAAGAAACCTTAGCTTGCCATGTGGTAAAATGTCTTCGTACATTTGGTCACTTAAAGAAGGCGACAAGGTAACTATTTCGGGCCCATTTGGTGAGTTCTTTGCTAAAGACACTGACGCAGAAATGGTATTTGTTGGTGGTGGTGCTGGTATGGCGCCAATGCGTTCTCATATCTTTGACCAACTTAAACGTTTGAACTCTAAACGTAAGATGAGTTTTTGGTATGGTGCACGTTCTGAGCGTGAAATGTTCTACGTAGAAGATTTTGACGGCCTAGCCGCTGAAAATCCTAACTTCGTATGGCATACAGCACTTTCAGATCCACAGCCTGAAGATAACTGGGAAGGCTATACTGGCTTTATCCATAACGTGTTATTTGAGAACTATCTTAAAGATCACGAAGCGCCTGAAGATTGTGAGTACTACATGTGTGGTCCTCCAATGATGAATGCGGCAGTTATTACTATGCTTAAAGATTTAGGTGTTGAAGACGAAAATATCTTACTAGATGACTTCGGTGGCTAACACTAATACCAAAACAGTTTAGTTTTGGTTAAAATACCAGCCTCGTAGCACTTGTGTTACGAGGCTTTTTTTATTCTTTAATTTTATCAATCTATTAAGTAGAGCTGTTATGAATCGAGTAAGTACTTCACAGGGCATAATGGCCTTTTTACTAATTACACTGACTGTATTATTGTCTGGGTGTGGTGAAAAGCCAGAGTTAAAAGAAACCTTTTTAGAAGGTAAGACTATGGGTACCACTTATCATATTAAATATTATGATGAGCAAGCCCAGCTATCGGCTTCACAACTACAGCTGCAAATAGACGCTGTTTTAAAAGATGTGAACCAATCTATGTCTACTTACATAGAAGACTCTGAAATAAATACATTTAACAGATTACCTGCAAATCAAGTCATGCCAATTAGCGAAGATTTTAGGGCTGTTATAAGCGAGTCTATTCGCTTGGGTGAATCGACTAAAACACTCGACGTAACAATGGGGCCTTTAATTGATTTATGGGGCTTTGGGCCTGATAAAAAACCAACTAATCGCCCAAGTGATGAAGAGCTTGCAAGTATGGTTGAAAAAATAGGCATTGATAAACTTATCTTAAATGAGCAAGGACTGGCTAAAACAGTTAATGGACTGGAGCTTTCTTTTTCGGCAACAGCTAAGGGCTATGGTATTGATAAAGTTGCCCAGTTATTAGAAAGCCACGACATTACTAATTACATGGTTGAGATTGGTGGTGAGCTGCGTATAGCAGGTGAAAAGCCAAATAATCAGGATTGGAAAATCGCGATTGAGCAACCAGATGCGCAACCTGGAGAGCGTAAGGTACACCGTGTCTTATCGCCAGGTACAAGTGGTATAGCGACATCGGGTGATTACCGTATTTTTTATAAAATGGATGGCGAGATCTATACCCACTTAATTGATCCAGCAACAGGTATGCCTATTAAGCACGACTTAGTGTCGGTAACTGTGCTTCATCCAAGCGCTATGACGGCAGATGGTTTAGCGACGGCACTTACTGTAATGGGGATGCAAAAAGCGCAAGCTTATGCTGAACAACATGATTTACCGGTTTATTTAATAGGTAAATCAAAAGAGGGTTTAGTTACCTACTCAAGCCCAGCATTTAAGCCTTATTTATAGTATGGTGCTGACTTGTTTATTTCCGTGTTATTTGGGTATATAATAGCAGTCGCTCAAAAATATTTGAGTTTAATTTATTGCTGATCAATAGGGGCTAAGCAATGTCACTTTTTCTTCTTACTTTTGGCTTACTAATTTTGATAGTTTCGGCTATGGCCGTTGGTATGATCGTGCAAAAAAAATCTATGGCAAGCAGCTGTGGTGGTTTAGGTTCGGTTGGTATTGATAAAGCCTGTGATTGCGATGATCCATGTGATAAACGCAAAAACCGTTTAGCAAAAGAGCAAGCCTGGAAAGAAAACCAAATTATTTAAGCCTGTCTTAAATATTAAAAAGCGCTTTATAGCGCTTTTTTTGTGCCTGTAAAACGCCTTCGCATCATAGTTTCCAAAGCAATCCAATCTAAATGTATTAGACAAAGGTATATAGTTTAGTTTTTTTCACCTATTAGGTTTATTTTTCTCGTTTGTCAAATTGGAGCTAACACTCTAAAGTTTAACCATAGACAAAGAGCAAGGCTCTCGTCATAAGCTTGAGGCATAAGTTAGCCTCGCTTAAAAGAATCTTTATATTGTGTGTGAAGATGTTGTCAGTGTGAAAGGCAACTCAAGTTTGGTGGTGACTGAGTTTGAGTTGTTTTTATTCCCTACAATTGCCACGCAGTGTAAGCCAAGAATCTTTATATTGTGTGTGAAGATGTTGTCAGTGTGAAAGGCAACTCAAGTTCGGTGGATTCACTTCCATAAAGAACGAGTTTGAGTTGTTTTTATTCCCTACAATTGCCACGTAATGTAAACCAAGAATCTTTATATTGTGTGTGAAGATGTTGTCAGTGTGAAAGGCAACTCAAGTTCAGTGGTGACTGAGTTTGAGTTGTTTTTATTCCCTACAATTGCCACGCAGTGTAAACCAAAAATCTTTATATTGTGTGTGAAGATGTTGTCAGTGTGAAAGGCAACTCAAGTTCGGTGGATTCACTTCCATAAAGAACGAGTTTGAGTTGTTTTTATTCCTTACAATTGCCACGTAATGTAAACCAAAAATCTTTATATTGTGTGTGAAGATGTTGTCAGTGTGAAAGGCAGCTCAAGTTCGGTGGTGACTTAGCTTGAGTTGTTTTTATTCCCTACAATTGCCACGTAGTGTAAACCAAGAATCTTTATATTGTGTGTGAAGATGTTGTCAGTGTGAAAGGCGGCTCAAGTTCGGTGGTGACTGAATTTGGGCTGTTTTTATTTGTGCCACACAATTATTACTCCCTCCTAAAAACCTATAATCCTATTAAATATTTCTCTTTAAATCGTTTTTTATTTTAGCTAACCGAATGTTTTTTATCGTGTTATTTTTTATTAACAAAATAGCTTCGAAAGCTTAACTCAAATTAATTGATTTTTAGTTGAACAGAAAATTCTCTTTGTTATACTCACGTTCGAACTTTCAGTAAGTTTTGAAAGTTTGGTTGATACGGATCAATTTTCGCTAGGTAAATATGTGCTAGCTGGATTTGATTGTATTTAGCACCTGGTTTCAGGGTTTACAACAGCAATGTTTTTTAAATTTTTCCATTGCAAACTGTATTACTCTAATTTTGTTATAGTCATTTTAGTAGGTTAATGTCTTTGAACACACTTTCTTTGCATCATACAGCTACGGAACTTGCCTCTGGCGAGCCGCAGACGTGTGAACGCTTGAATAAAGCAGGCAAGGGCGTGTGTGTAGCTATAACTTTATTAGTGTTTAATACTGTAATGTTGCTAAGCGGTGCATTAGAGGATGCCTTCAAGCTTGAAGCGCTATTAAGTGATGGGTTTATTGTAGAGCCACTGTTACTTAATCTTGCGCAATTTTTAGCTCATCCGATCATATCAAGTCAGTTACTTATTGGCCTTTGTTGGTTATTGTTCCATATTTGTCCAGCGCGTCGTGCTGGCATAATCCTCCGTAAAGCAGCCTTTGCTTTTAGCGAGGCTAAAGTTCAGCAACCTGTGATCTCTTCACATGGTTGTCGTGCTCCACCTAGCTTTACAGGTTGCCTGTAACGCTGCATCTTGTTGCTGGTTTTAATTATTTGTTCTTGCTGTAAATAATTAAGGTTAGCTAAAACAAAGTAGCTTCGTGTTTCTTTAAACACATTTCAGCCAACCACCACTCACCCAAGTTAACTTTTATTACGTTATATAAATGCGTTTAGAAAGCTGGGTTTGTTGCTAGGTAATTTTTGCATCCACTTGCAACTTTTCAGTCCCTTATTTTTATAATTTAATTCTAGTTAACTTGGGTTTTTATCGAAAAATCGTTGTTTTATTTTTTATTTAAAGCAGCAAACTGAAACTCCAGGTTTGTAGGATACTCCCTTGTTAATTCGTAACCTTTGTAATATTGCTTTAGCTAGTACAGTACTGGCATTGTCAGGCTGTAAAGGCGGGATACTCGATCCAAAAGGGCAAATAGGCATTGATGAAAAAAATTTAATCATCATCGCAACCGTGCTTATGTTGCTTGTAGTCGTTCCCGTTATTGTGATGACTTTGTATTTCGCATGGAAATATAGAGACACGCAAACTCATGAAATTTATGCTCCAAAATGGGCTCATTCAAATAAAATTGAAGCCGCAGTTTGGGCAGTCCCTGTTGTTATTGTAATCATTTTAGGTGTTATTACTTGGGTGTCTACTCAAGAGCTTGACCCATACAAACCAATTGAAGGTAAAGGTAAACATCTTACTGTTGAAGTGGTTTCATTAAACTGGAAGTGGCTATTTATATATCCTGAGCAAGGTATTGCTACGGTGAACGAACTAGTTTTTCCGGCAAATGTACCTGTCGAATATAAAATCACTTCAGAGAGCACAATGAACTCGTTTTTCATTCCGCAATTGGGTAGTCAAATATACTCAATGGCCGGTATGGAAACCAAGCTTCACTTAATTGCTAATGAGCCCGGCACGTTTAAAGGCTTTTCGGCAAATTACAGTGGTGCTGGTTTTACTGGTATGAAATTCAATGCCATTGCTACCCCTACTCAAGAAGACTTTGATAAGTGGGTTAGTAACATTAAAACAAATGCTAATAACCTAACTCATGCAAATTATGTTGAGCTTGCAAAAGCGAGCGAAAATAACCCTGTTGCTTATTACGGTAAAGTTGATGACGGCTTATTCCATACCATCGTTATGAAATACATGCAGGCACATGGTGATATGAACAAAAAACATCATGCAATGGGCGAACATGGGCAAATGAGTAAAAAACATCATGAAATGGATGAGCATTCAATGCCTTCATCTCACAGCCAAGGCGAGGAATAATAATGTCGTTATTAGGTAATCTTTCTCTCGACGCAATTCCGTTTCATGAGCCAATTCTTGTGTTCACGATGTCGGTTATTGCGATAGCTGGGCTTATTATTGCTGGGCTTATTACAAAGTATAAAAAGTGGGGCGTGCTTTGGCGCGACTGGATCACGTCTGTTGATCATAAACGCTTAGGCGTAATGTATATTCTTTTAGCACTAATAATGCTGTTTCGTGGCTTTTCTGATGCAATAATGATGCGTGCGCAGTTGGCACTTGCTACCAGTGGTGCGCCAGGTTACTTACCCCCTGAGCACTACGACCAAATATTTACTGCCCACGGCGTAATTATGATCATATTTATGGCAATGCCATTTATGATTGGCTTAATGAACATTGTATTACCACTTCAAATTGGTGCTCGCGATGTTGCATTCCCATTTTTAAATAACTTAAGCTTTTGGTTTACAGCCAGCGGTGCCATTTTAATTAATATGTCGCTAGTGTTTGGTGAGTTTGCTAAAACAGGTTGGGTGGCTTATCCGCCGCTTTCGGAGTTGACCTTTAGCCCTGGGGTGGGGGTAGATTATTATATTTGGGCCTTGCAAATATCCGGGCTCGGTACACTTCTAACAGCAGTAAACTTTTTAGCGACCGTGTTTAAAATGCGTGCACCAGGTATGACCCTAATGAAAATGCCTATTTTTACATGGGCATGTACATGGGCAAACATCTTAATTGCTGCATCATTCCCAATCTTAACTGCAGTACTTGCAATGCTAACGCTTGACCGTTATCTCGACTTTCACTTCTTTACCAATGCAGCGGGCGGTAACGCCATGATGTACATCAACCTGTTTTGGGCATGGGGTCACCCTGAGGTATACATATTAGTATTACCAGCGTTTGGTATTTTCTCTGAAATTATTTCGACCTTTGCAGGTAAGCGTCTATTTGGTTACAAATCGATGGTTTACGCCAGCGGTGCAATCTCAATTTTAGGCTTTATTGTTTGGCTACATCACTTCTTTACGATGGGGTCGAGTGCTAACGTTAACGCTTTCTTTGGGGTAATGACCATGGTTATTGCCGTACCAACTGGGGTTAAGTTGTTTAACTGGTTATTTACCATTTACCGAGGTCGTTTACGTATTAGTGTACCCGTACTTTGGACTCTTGGTTTTATGGTTACCTTTACCGTAGGCGGTATGACTGGTGTATTACTTGCTATTCCAGGTGCGGATTACGTACTGCATAACAGCTTATTTTTAATTGCACATTTCCATAACACAATTATTGGTGGTGCTGTATTTGGTTATCTTGCCGGTTTTGTATTTTGGTTCCCTAAAGCAATGGGCTTTAAACTTAACGAAAAATGGGGCAAAGCATCATTTTGGTGTTGGATTATTGGTTTCTTCGTAGCATTTATGCCGCTGTACGTACTTGGTTTCTTAGGTATGACACGTCGCTTAAACCACACTAATAATCCAGATTGGAACATATGGTTATACATTGCTGCAGGCGGCGCTGTAATTATTATGTTCGGTATTATTAGCCAAGTTATTCAACTATATGTGAGCTTTAGAGACCGCGAAGCGCTTGACGATACAACAGGTGATCCGTGGAACGGCCACACACTTGAGTGGGCTACAAGTTCTCCGCCACAAATTTATAACTTTGCAACTATTCCACACATTGATGACATTGATGCATGGACCGAAGCGAAAGAAAAAGGCCAAGCTTATCAAACAAAAGCAAGCTACAGCCCAATTCATATGCCTAAGAATACCTCCGCAGGTGTACTTATGGCAGNCAGCCAGCCTAACCGCTTTTTGTTTTGCAATGATTTGGCACATTTGGTGGTTAGCTGTTGTAGGGCTAGTGGGCGGAATTGCCATATTTATCAAGCGTTGTTACACCAGCGATGTTGACTACTACATACAACCTGATGAAATTGCACGTATTGAAGCTGCATATAATTCAAGTGGGAATAAGGAGCTAAAAGCGTGAGTACACTTTCAGCAAATTTAGAATCAGCAAGTTTAGACTCTGTATCACACGATGACCATGCCTACGCGCATGATCATCACGACACATCTGGCGATACGATATTTGGCTTTTGGTTATATCTAATGACCGATTGCCTATTGTTTGCCTCGTTTTTTGCCACTTACGCTGTTTTATTTATGAACACAGCAGGTGGTGTATCGGGTAAAGATATTTTTGAACTCGACTTTGTAGCAGTAGAAACTGCTGCACTACTTATTAGTAGTATTACCTTTGGCTTTGCCATGATTGCCGCTCAAGGGCAAAAAAAGGCACTAACACTGACTTGGTTATTTGTTACGTTTTGTTTAGGTGCTGTGTTTATTGGTATGGAAGTATACGAATTTCATCATCTAATTGTGCACGGTAATGGCCCACAACAAAGTGCCTTTTTAACATCGTTTTTCTCATTAGTTGGCCTACATGGTTTACATGTAACAGCCGGTCTAATTTGGATGACCATAATGATGATTGAAGTTGCTAAACGTGGTCTAGGTAAAGCAACCGTAACGCGTTTAAGTTGCTTGAGCCTATTTTGGCACTTCTTAGACATTGTCTGGATTTGTGTATTTACCGTTGTTTATTTGATGGGAGCAATGTAATGAGCCACAGCGAAACGCATGCGTTAAAGCAAACGCAAAGTGATCATCATGATGAATCTCATGGCAGTGTTAAAACTTACTTAATTGGCTTTGTGCTATCGGTAATTTTAACTGTTATACCGTTTTACATGGTAATGGAAGGTGACTTCTCAAAAGTAACAACGCTTTGGAGCATTGTTACTTTAGCAATCGTACAAATTTGGGTGCATTTAAAATACTTTTTACACCTTAATTTTACGACCGAAAATGGCCGTGCAAGTACTTTCTCATTCCTATTCAGTGCCCTGATCATCGTAATGGTGGTTGGGTTATCTGTTTGGATCATTTATGAATCTAACGCAATGATGATGTACTAGGAGTTTAAGATGTTTCGTCGTTATTTATCAGTGACTAAGCCGGGTATTATTATGGGCAATTTAATCAGCGTAGCGGGTGGGTTTTTACTTGCCTCGCGCGGTGATATAGATCCATGGTTAATGATTGCCACATTAATTGGCTTGTCGCTAGTGGTTGCATCGGGTTGTGCTATCAATAATGTAATTGATAGAGACATAGATGTAGCCATGGCTCGTACTCGTACGCGAGTAACAGTAACAGGCGAAATGTCGGCCTTTGCTGCACTTAGCCACGGTATTTTATTGGGCGTTATTGGCTTTGGTTTACTTATCGCCTATACCACTCAAGCCGCGGTATTTTTTGCAGCCTTTGGCTACGTAATTTATGTAGGGGTTTATAGTCTCTACATGAAACGTAACTCAGTATATGGCACTTTTGTAGGCAGCCTTTCTGGCGCTGTACCGCCAGTAGTAGGTTACTGCGCCGTAACAGGGCTGTTCGATATGGGCGCATTAATACTGCTAGTTATGTTTAGCTTGTGGCAAATGCCGCACTCTTACGCTATCGCTATTTTTCGCTTTAAAGATTACCAAGCTGCAGGTATTCCTGTATTACCAGTAGCGCAAGGTATTGATAAAGCAAAGCGCCATATCGTACTTTACATCGCTGTATACGCATTAGTTGTGATGTTGTTGCCAATTACTGGCTACACAGGTGCTGCTTTTATGGCTGTTGCTTGTATTACCAGCTTTTGGTGGTTGTTAATGGCGCTGCGCGGTTATCGTCGTAATATTGATATGAGCAGTTGGGCACGTAAAGTGTTCGCATTTTCGATTATTAATATTATAGCGTTAAGTATTGCTATGGCTGTTGATTATCACAGCGTTGCTCCACAGCTATTAACGCTTACCTAATTTAAAAATTTTTAACTATTCCAAAGTTAATCCAAAGGCTCGAAAGAGCCTTTTTTTATGCCTAAATATTAAAGTAATTGAACATTTTTATTCTCGCTCTTTTACTTTTTAAAATCATCCGCATTGTAATAAAGCGGTTTAAGCGTACCGCAATTAATAAATTTATAGGTAAGCTCATTTTCAGGTGGTACACGTTTAGATGTCCGAAACTTTTGCATACAGGCGTTAACTAAATCGACAAAAATAAGATGGTTATAGCTCGGCGCTTTTTGAATTTTATGAATATAAATACGCTCAGTACCGTTTAGTGTGATCATGTCGTAGTCTTGCCATTGTGATGATTCACTCAACTCTTTAAGCTCTCTAGCATACAATTGCTTATCCAAGACCAGTTCTTTTTTTGAATAAATTAAACTGCCACCTTGTCGATAATCACCCTCGTAAATATCGGCAGTAATTGTAATTTCCTCACCACGCATTAAATGCTGAATATTAAACGCTTGTGGCTTTACGGTGATTAGTTCTGCATTTCTAACAAAGCCCAAAAATGCAACATCGGGGTTCCCTATTTTATAAACTACTTGCACATTATTGGGTGAATTATAAGCAGGTAAATTCATTGCTATAATAGACGAACCTTGATTAACCAACACCATAGGGTGCTCAGCATTGTAAGCGGGGTCTACCGGTGGAAGTTCTGCTTTTTCTTCTTCAGCTGCGGCAAAGCCACTTAAAGTGATTAGTAATAAAGTAAGTAGTAGGCGCATTATAATCTCAATTAATTTATGAGCTTAAATTGTAGTATAAAAATATATATTACATTGTGCTAATTGCACTTAATATTCAAATGTTAGGCATATTGTAAAAGGCTCAAATGAGCCTTTTACAATTGAGGGTAAGCACAATTAAATAAGCGTTACTTAATTGCTTTTTTTACTTCTCGCCAATCTATTATTTTAAAGTTTTGTGGTTGCTGCGGTAGTCGGTTATAACCATCTTGTACAACTAAAATACCTTCAGGATAACCCGGGAGCGCTTTCGATGTTACGGTTAACCCATCAGTTTCTGATGCGCCATCAATACCGTTAACCAAGTCACTTACTATATTAAACTTACCTGCAAACTCTAAACTGGGTGTTTTAACATCCTGAATATTATTACTTATTTTATACAGCACGTAGCTATCATCGCCTTGGCTAGAAACAACTAAGTAACGTGCGTTTGTGCCGTGGTAAATTTCCATACCCTCAACATCATCAACAAGTTGCTCATTTATGCCTTGTAGCATAACCGGTGTATTATCAGTTGTAGGCTCAGCGCCTATATACCAAATACCGGCGTCTTCCTCACCTGCAAAAAGTTCACCACGCGCATCATCTGCACTACAGCCTTCTGGTTGGCTAGGTAGATTAAATTCTCGAACTAATTTACCTGTTACTTTATCGCCACTTTCGTCGAGCTTATATTGCTGATAAAGACCTGACTTATCATTAACAAATACATAATTCCCTGTTGCTGATGAATACATACACATGCCATATATTTCGCTGAGATTGGTTGCAATATCATTAAGGTGTTTTACCTCGTTATTATCAACTGTTAAAACACTTATGCTGTTATTTGTCCGATTACTCGCGGTTATTAAAGTATTCGTACTATTTTTAATACTAGGGTGTTGGCGAACATCTACATTATTTAAGCGACCAATCTCAATTGATTGTTCAAGCCAGCCTTGTAAGTTGTAAACCATTAAGCCTCGACGTTTATCTGTGCCTAAAATTAAGCTTTTTGCAGGGTTACTTGAGTTTACCCAAATAGCGGGATCATCTGCGGCATCACCAAATGCTTGTACAGGCGTTGTTTGTGCACTGGCATGTATATGTGTCAATTTTTTAACAGTGTTTTTACCCGCATTTTTAACTGGTGTTGCTGGTAATGTACTTTGTGTATATGCGCCTGTTTCATCGTTATATAACACCGCAATAGCCTTATTGTTTGCGGTGTATTTAACCGCAACAGACTCTAAAGCTAAATTGCCATTTAGTTGCCAATTATTAATGCTTTTAGTAACAGGGTTGTAGGCATAAATTGTATTATCATGTGTACTTGTAAACCACAGCGTGCCGTCGGTTGATGTAAAAAGAGAGCCTATTTCGCTATTTAGTGAGCCAAAAGGAGCAACGAGTGCTATTGGTTTTTTATCAGCTTGCGACTCTGCATTGGCATTTATAGACCAAACACCCACTTCACCTTCACTTACAAAAAGTGTGTTGCTTTGCTCGCTCACAGCGCATCCTGCAGCTTCGCTTACTCCTGCAAATTCACGCATGCTTACATTTATTGTTTCATTATTACTTGTGTCGTAAATAACAGTTTCGGTGATCAAACCACGTACATCAGGCACAAATGCCGACACAGTATTATTGTTTTTATTATTAAATAAACACACCGTATCGGGCTGAGCTTGTGGTGGGCTAATACGAGTTAACTCTTTTATATTCCAGCTGTTATTGGCTTGCTGTAATTTAAAAATAACGACATTATCTTGGTCATTATCAATGGTCGCTAATAAATAAGTGGAGTTATTAAGTGCACTTATAGAAAGCGCCTCAAAACTACCTTTAGCAATGTTTTTACTCTGCTGGTTTTGGCTGTTTACCATTACCAAGCCTTGGCTTTCGCTTGCTAGTAGCCAGTTGTTGTCATTAATCCATACGGCTTNTTGCGAGCCTTGCATATTCTCGCTTGGGCCAAAAGCATTGCTCTCGATAGACTCAAATGCTTTTTTAGTTGATATGTTATAGCTACAAGCACTTAAGGTGCTTATTAGCAGGCTTGTAAGCACTAAACCTTTTGCTTTATTTAATTTAAAATTCATTATAATTCCTTTGCTGATCAGAGCGTTTTGAGTAACGTATCGAAAGTCACTTCATTGTTACCACGCAAACACCATGACTTAAAATGCGTAACGCAGCATTAATTGATAAACCGGACCCGCTTCTTCAGATTCAATTTCGTACTCATCAAAGCTACGATCGAACTGATCTGATACGGTATCAAACTTATTAAAGGTTTCGTCTTTACTTGCATCAAGGAGGTTTGAGCCCACTAAACGCAGCGTTACGTTTTCCCAGCGTTTTTCTATAAACACTTCAAGATCGGCACTGTAAGATGTTGTTACTTCTTCACCTACAATACGCCCATAAGCATCACCTTGCTTACGGTAAGTTGCACCAAATGCAGCTTTGAGATCGGGTAAGTCTTGAATAAACCCAACGTTATAAACGTAGTCTGATTGATCGTTAAATTTTCGAGACCCAAAAAAGTCGGTTACTTCACTATCAAGCCATGAGTAATTTAAAAATACTCCCGTATTAGGCATGCTAAATGCGCCAAGCGGAGTAGATAAATCAAGCTCAACTCCTTTTACGTTACCGTCGCCTGTGTTGCGAGGCTGCAATACAAATGTACCTTCTCCTTCGGAGCCTTCTTGTCCTGTATTTGCTATTTCTATGAGGTCGTTTACTTTGCGGTAAAATAAATTAATGCCTACAACGCCACTTTTACCTAAGCGATATTCGTAGCCTAAATCCATACCCCAGGCTGATTCTGGTTTTAATTCTGGGTTACCTAGTTGGTCGTTATCGCCAAGTTCTTTTTCGATAAGTGCTGGTGTTAAAAAATCAAACTCGGGGCGTCGTAAACTACGCGCAACAGAGGCGCTAACGCGTCCATTCTCACTCACGTTATAGCGAAAATGCGCAGAAGGTAGAACAAAATCGTAATTGTTATCTTCGGTTACACCAATTGTTTTATCATTAATTTTTGAATCAGTAGACTCCCAGCGAACGCCCAATTCCCAGGCAAATAAATCATCTTGGTGTTTAACAAGGGCAAACACATCAAAGCGGTCTTCCTCTAGCGTGTTTACGCCACCAACAACCGGTTCAAATTCACTGGTAAATACAGCCAAAGATAAAGGTGTTCCCGCATATTGATCCCAGCTTGTAAGTGCTAATTCAAGCTCGTCTTCGGCTTCAAAAATATTGCTATCGCGCTTTTTGTTTTGTAAAAATGCACCAAACTGAATTTCTTTGCTGTCACCCCAAGGTTGGCTATGTTGCCACTGCAGGGTCCATTCTTTATCGTCTATGTCACTTTGAGCTTGTTCTTCTTCAAATATCATTGGCAGCTCTGACGTATCAAGCTCTACTTCTTGCTCGTATACCGACTCGTCAAATTTGGCGATACCAAACTTTAATTTACTTGTGCCGTTTAGCAGTGGAAATTCATAGGCGGTATTGATGTTGTAATTAGTTTGGTCAATATACTTAACATTGGCATTATCGGTTTCTAGGTTTCCGCCATTTACAATATCATTGCTGGTTGCAGTGGTATCGTCGTATTCAAACGAACGTTCATCTTCAGTGCGCTCTGTATCAACCCACATAGCGCTAATATTAAACTGACTATCGTTATCAAAAACAATTTCGTAACTGGCGTTTAGTGATGTGTCGTCGCCATCGCGAGTGTCAGATTGGTCTTCGCGGTTATCAAACTCTTCGGTTTGAAAATTTACATTGTTTTCTGGGCTATCGCCGTAGCGCAGGCTCGTTTTTTGTTTTGGGTTATATCGGCCTTGTAAATTTGCACCAAGTAATAATCGCCCCCCCGCAAATTCAGTACCGTACACTGCAGCCAAGCTTTCTTTAAACTCGCCATCATCATAAAGTAAGCCGCCAGCGCGTAAGTAACCACCATCTAAGCTGTAACCATCGCGCAGTACGATATTTAATGTGCCCGCAATCGCATCGGCTGAGCGATTGGCACTTGATGAGCGAATAATTTCAACGCGTTCAATTAATTCAGCCGGAATTCGGTCAACAAAAAATGAACGGTCGGCACCTGCGCCAGGTACTTCTTCACCGTTTATAAGTACCTTTGTATAAGCAGGGCTCAAGCCCCGCATACGTGCACCGTCAGATTCAAGTACATCCGATAAAAATGTAACACTGGGTACACGTTTTAATGCATCGCCTGCAGTTAATGGCTCAAAACGCTGAAAGTACTCTTGTGAGTATTCTAAGGTTGGCGCGAGTTCGTCAGAGCGATTTCTATAACCAATTTCACCGTATACAACAATTTTATCAGAAACTTCTATATCTTTTTTCGTGGTTTCTTTTGCATCATCTTCTGCATAAGCCGTTAAGTTACATAACGCTAATGCGGCTACCAGTGCTTTTATTTTAAAGTGTTTCATTGTATTTGCTCTTGGTTATTACAGGGTTGTTTCTTGGTATGGCGAGCAAGCTAAAGATAATTGATTACGTAAATGTGACAGGGTTTAGTTTAAATGCATGTATTTAGAGGTACTTGATCAATATGTAGAGCGTATTGAGCTTTTATCACTCCCTGTAAAGGCTGGTGTTATCTACTGTGCAGGGCTGTTTTTAAGGTATGTATCATCTAGTTGTCACATAGCTGAGCTAATATGACCCTGCTAACACAAGCTTGTATGAACTAACTTTAAAGCTCATTTATAAACGAGATACTGCACATGCGATTTAACCCTTTTATCAGCCACCGATTACTAATAAACGCTATTATTGCGATGTTTTTTAGCGCTGTGTTTTTAAGTAGTTATTTAGGAGTATTAAAAACTTACGCCAGTATTCAGTGGCTCGATATTATGGGAGAGGGCGGTATTGTATTAATGACACTTGTATGGATTATCGCGTTATTAATTTCAAGACCACCGAGTAAAGTAACCACTTACTTAGTGATAGGAGTAGGGCTGTTTATGTTCTCGGCAACGCTCGATTTACTTGATGAATGGCTAATGCACCCCGCGCACCAATGGCTGAGTTGGATTGAATCTCTGCCCGCTCCGTTAGGCATGTTATTAACAAGTATAGGTTTGTATTATTGGCATCAAGAGCAGTACGTATTAAATCGTCAGCTACGCCGCCGTGAAGCGCATTTACGTGAGCACGATAAGGTGTGTTCAATAACGGGTCTTTATAAGGCGCAGTACCTAGATTCAGCAATTAATGAGCAATCAATTAACACACAGCCGTTTTGGTTGGGAGCTATTGATATACGTGACTTTTCTCATTTTAATAGTGAGCTTGGCTTTAGTGAAGGCGACCGGTTACTACGTGAAATTAGCGAGTTATTATTAATGAACTGCCGACTAAGTGATGTAGTGTGCCGCTACGCAGGAGATTGCTTTATGGTATTAATGCCAGCCACTACAGAGCAACAAGCTAAAGAGCTGATGGCGCAAATTAAAGGAGCGCTAAAACACTGTGCATTTAAAGTTGAAGCATCTAAAAAAGCAAAATTTCAATATGTCACTACCGCCTTAATACAAGGTAATAAGCATAGTAGTACAAGTAAACTAACAAGCCAACTGCATAGTCAATTACAACAAAAAAAGCATCAACAAAAAGTAGTGCACCGTGCATACGTTTGTTAGCCAAGACGATAAATATTTAAGCGCTCAAGGGCTTATTACGTCAGCTGTAGAGCTTGCTCAAAGCCGAGATATAAATTTACATAAACTGCTACGCGGTACCGGTATTTTTGAACAAGACTTACTTAATTTTCAACATGCATTTAGTGTGTCTCAGCAGGTGCGTTTATTAGCTCAATTTAAGTTATTGATGAAAAGTACTGACAGTGGTTTTTTACTCGGTAGTCAACTTATTAACGACACTCGAGCTGAAGCTCAGGCATTAATATATAGCGATAATTTAGCTCAAGTATTAAAGCAATTATCACTTTTAAGAATGCAATTAGCGCCTTTATTATTTAGCCAAACGTATATTAAAAACGATAACGTTTATATTTATATTCAGCCAGCACATGGGCTTGATGAAAGCCTTTACCGCTATGTGCTAGAGATATATAGCACTGCATTTTATAGTTTACTTAAACGAGTGAGCGAAAGTTACCCGTATTGTCAGTTCGACTTTGCTTTTAAACGCCCTAGGCATATTCAAGAATACGAACAAAATTTAGGGCTAAAGGTAAGTTTTGATAAGCCATGTACTCGCTGGGTATTAAATAAAGCCATGTTAAGAGCTAAAAACCCGCATGCGAGTCAATTACGATTCATGCAAGCGCAGTCGCAGCTAGATAATAAAAACGTAGTTAGCATGACTTTTATTGAAGCCGCTTGTAGATACTTATACTCTCACCCAAGTGCTAATTTAGAGTGTACAGCAAAGCACTTTGCTATGAGCTCAGCTACATTTAAGCGCAGGCTCAAACTTAATGGAGTACGCTTTTCTGCGTTAATAGATGAGCAAAATAAGCACAAAGCTATTTACCTACTTACTCTGTGCGCTAAACATAACGAACAGGTCGCTGAGCATTTAGCTTTTTACGATATACCTAACTTTCGGCGAGCCTTTAAGCGCTGGACAGGTCTAACACCTAATCAATTAAAAGCGCAATAAGTTACTCAGTTGCCATATCGATGGAGTGCAACAAAGTTCGTGCCTTTAAATGTAGGTTTGGATCTTCTGGGTTTGACGTATTAGTCAGCCAAATTACATTGCCTTCTTTATTTACAAATAATGTAGTAGGTGTGCCTCGTATACCTAATTGCTGTGCTATTGCATCGGCTTTTACGGCTGTTTTAAAAGTATAACCTCTGCTAGAAAGTGCTTTAGCAGGAGCAGCATCGTCATCTTCTTTAAAGCTCACGGCAATAACTTTTAAGCCCATATCATCAATTTTTTGAAGTGCTGGCTGTAGCTTTTTACAGTACGGACACCACGTTGCCCAAAAGTGTAAAACGTAAGGTTGACCTAATAAATCTTGAGTATTGAGAGCAGAACCATCAGCCATTTGTAAATTTAATGTAGGTAGCTTAGGGTATGTTTCTTGCGTGCTTTCTTCTTGCGAATAGCTTGTAAAGCTTATAAAAATTAGTGCGATGGCAATAAATAGTTGTTTCATAATATGTTCGTTCTTATTTTACATATTAAATAAGAACGAGAATTTAACATTTTTATTTCAAACTAAAAGCCAGCAGCTTGCTCAACAACAATAGCGTGGCGTTTAGCGAGGCGAAGGTGGTCTTTATCGTAGCCACCACCTATTACTGTGGCAACGGGCGTGTTGTGCTCAAGGCAGCGTTTAAGCACTAAGTGGTCGCGTTTGATTATTCCATCCCAACTGATATCTAATTTACCCAAGCCATCACCTTGCCAAATATCAACGCCTGCATCGTAAAGTACCAAGCTTGGGTTTAGCTCTTTTAGTAAATAACTCAAGGTTTCGTCAACTATGGCAAGGTATTCGTCGTCTTTCATGTTGTCGGCTAAACCAATATCTAAATCGCTAGCGGACTTTCTAAAGGGGAAGTTTTTTTCACAATGGATAGAACAAGTATAAGCGTATGCTTGATGCTCTAACATTGCGGCTGTGCCATCACCTTGGTGCACGTCTAAATCAAAAATAAGTACGTTAGTTACTTCACCCGATTCAATTAAAGTTTGCGTAGTAAAGGCTAAATCGTTAACCATGCAGTAGCCTGAGCCAAAATCGGTATGCGCATGGTGTGTACCACCAGCTAAGTGGCACGCTATACCATGTTTAAGTGCTAAACGAGCTGTTTGCAGCGTACCTTGAGGTGCTGTAAAGGTACGTGCCATAAGCTCTTTTGACCAAGGTAGGCCAATGCGGCGCATTGCTTTTTCATCTAGGCGGTTATTCCACAAGTCATGTATATAGTTTTCGCAGTGTATTAGCTCAAGCGGCTCTGGCGTACCGAGAATTGGTTCTACCAGGTTACTGCCGATTAAACCAAGCTCTGCAACATGCTGATATAAATGTGCAAACTTACTCATTGCAAAACGATGCTTTGGATCAAAATTAAACGAGTAGTTAGGGTGATACACCAAAGGTAAATGTGGATTTAAAGTCATGTTTGCACAAGTTAAAAAGTTTGCACTATGGTAATCAACTAATCCAAATGAGTCTATTCTTGTGTGTCGTGAATCAACATGGCGAGTTCGCGATGTAATAGTTCGTCATCAGCTAAGTTTAGCTCTATTAAACGCTTTAAATAGGTAATGCTATCTATATCAATATGATGGCATTTTAAACCAATATGATCGGCTTCAATGTGGCAAATTACCACTTCCATTTTAATTTCTATATCGCTTTGAGGAAGCGAAAAATGCAAAGCAGCTTGGCTATTTTGGTTGCCAATAAAAGCATCACAATTTGTAATCAATGCGCCATGTAACGATACATCAAGTAATTTACATGGATACTTGTGGTCATCAAAACATAACAAAGCGGTAGTCGAAAATAACACACGAGAAAACTGACGACGATTTTGCATAACCCAATTTAGCCTTACTGTTTTTATAATAAATTAAGCATAGCGGGTAATTCTCTACATGCTAGCAATATATGCTCCTGTAATGCTGGTGGCATAAAAAAGCCCCGCATAAATGCAGGGCTTAAGAATTTATCTAAAATCAGCTATTAACCGATTTTTTTGTACTTAATACGTTTAGGTTCAGTTGCTGCTGCACCTAGTGTCTTTTTAAGCCACTCTTCGTATTCAGTATAGTTACCATCAAAGAAGTTAATTTGACCTTCGTCGCGGTAATCTAAAATGTGCGTAGCAATACGGTCAAGGAACCAACGGTCATGTGAGATACACATTACACAACCAGGGAACTCTAAAATAGCATTCTCAAGTGCACGTAGTGTTTCAACGTCCAAGTCATTAGTTGGCTCATCGAGTAGTAACACATTGCCGCCAGCTTTTAATAACTTAGCAAGGTGTAAACGGTTACGTTCACCACCTGATAGGTCTTTAACAAACTTTTGCTGATCGTTACCTTTAAAGTTAAAGCGACTTACATACGCACGGCTTGGGAACTCAAAGTTACCAATTTTTAGTACGTCTTGGCCGTCTGATATTTCTTGGAAAACAGTTTTGCTTTCGTCCATACCATCGCGGAACTGATCAACTGTCGCAAGGTGTACAGTTTCGCCAACGGTGATGCTACCGCTGTCTTGCTCTTGCTCACCGCTTATCATTTTAAATAACGTTGATTTACCCGCGCCATTCGCACCGATAATGCCCACAATGGCACCTTTTGGCATGCTAAAGCTTAAATCGTCAATTAAAACGCGATCGCCAAAACTCTTACGAAGATTAGTTACTTCAAGTACTTGGTCGCCTAAACGCGGGCCAGGTGGAATAAACATCTCGTTAGTTTCGTTACGTTTTTGGTAATCAGACTGCTGCATCTCAGTAAACTGAGCCATACGTGCTTTTGACTTAGCTTGACGACCTTTAGGGTTTGAACGAACCCATTCAAGTTCTTGCGCAATTGATTTTTGACGTGCTTTTTCAGATTTTTGTTCTTGCTGTAAGCGCGCATCTTTTTGTTCAAGCCAAGAAGAGTAGTTACCTTCCCATGGAATACCTTCACCACGGTCAAGCTCCAATATCCAGCCAGCTACATTATCAAGGAAGTAACGGTCATGCGTTACCGCCACAACAGTACCTTCGTAATCGTGTAAGAAGCGCTCTAACCATGCAACCGACTCAGCATCCAAGTGGTTAGTTGGTTCATCGAGAATAAGCATGTCTGGTTTTTCAAGCAATAATCGACATATAGCAACGCGACGACGCTCACCACCTGAAAGGTGCTCAATTTTAGCATCCCATTCTGGCAGGCGAAGTGCATCAGCAGCACGTTCTAAAACGTTATCAATGTTGTGGCCATCGTGCGCTTGAATAACAGCTTCAAGCTCGCCTTGCTCTTTTGCAAGTGCGTCAAAGTCAGCGTCTTCCATGGCGTATTCGTTATACACTTCGTCAAGACGTTTAAGTGCGTGTTTAACTTCGCCAACAGCTTCTTCAACAATTTCACGAACTGTTTTGCTTTCGTCTAAAACAGGCTCTTGCGGTAAATAACCAATTTTTGTACCAGGCTGAGGATGTGCATCACCTTCAAAATCTTGGTCAACACCGGCCATAATACGTAGTAACGTAGATTTACCAGAACCGTTTAAACCAAGCACACCAATTTTAGCGCCAGGGAAAAAGTGTAACGAAATATCTTTTAAGATAGTGCGCTTAGGTGGCACAACCTTAGATACTCGACTCATCGAGAATATAAATTTATCAGGTAAAACCATGGAGGAAAGCCTTCAAATAATAATAAAAATTTCAATGTTGTATTGTAGTTGTTGAGGGGTTAAACAGTCAACGAATGCTGTATAGAACAATACGCTTACCTAAGCGGTACTTTGTTTTGATTGCTCGTTTAAACACTATTATTACAGGATTTCTATTGTGTAAAATTCTGTAATCTATTGTTTTATATTGTTCAAATACATTCCATTTTTAACAAAAATGGTACAGAATATTTACAAGCTGCAAAGTATAAGTAAATTATATAGGCAGGCCACACTTAGTTTGTTGTTAGACATCATATTATTAATATTACAAAGGTTTAAAGGAATGAACATGAAAATAGTTACAAAGTTAGGGGCATTACTTTTAGGTTTATACTCATTTTCGAGCGAAGCAGACATACTCCACGTAAATGGTTATTACCAAGGAGTAGGGATAGGGTCTACGCAAATTGATGTATACGAGAGTGATAGCATACAGTTTACAACGCTTTACGGCCGGTTTGGGTATCAGTTTTCGCGATACTTTGCATTAGAAGGGCGTATAGGTTTTGGGTTAAATGATGAGTCAACTCCTCTAAACGGAATTGTTTACACTCAGAACCCACAGGACGGTTCGCTTAGCTCAGAATTCATTAAGAGCGAAGTCGATTCAAGCCTTGATTTGCAAACAAGTATATTTGTAAAAGCTAATTATCCAATTTCATCTCGAGCTGATGTGTTTTTATTTGGTGGCTATGGTAGAAATAAATTAAGTTACAATGAAGGCGACTTAAAAAACCTGGCAGAATCAATAACTGGTACAGATACAAACTCTACGCTAATAACGGAGCAAAACTACGACGAAGGCGGCGTAACGTACGGAACTGGCGTTGACTTTAGGCTAACTCAACGCTGGCAATTAAGTGCAGAATATCAATATTTTGATGCAGACCAAGGCGATATTTACGCACTTAATTTATCTGTGATTTACCGTTTTTAACTGCATATGCGCTACTCGTTTTTAGTAGCGCTACTTCAAAATATTAAAACAGGTTATTTTATAATAAAGACGTTTTTCCTCATACATACCACCTCGGTAAATCCTAATTTAATAGAATGAATAAATTTCATTTAGACATCTATACATCTAGAGGTTGATATTTTTTACTTTCAGTTCATAATTAACCTTCGGTTTTTATGAGCAGGAGTAAAGTATGCCAATTACAGTAAAAGACGAGTTGCCGGCCATTGCACGTTTACGTCAAGAAAACGTATTTGTAATGCCAAAAACACGTGCAAAAACGCAAGAAATACGTCCAATGCGTTTGGCTATTTTAAACTTAATGCCTAATAAAGTAGAAACCGAAGTTCAGTTTATTCGCTTGCTTGCCAACTCGCCTTTGCAAGTGAACGTAGAGCTACTGCGCCTCGACACTCACCGCAGTAGTAGCAACTCAGAAGAGCACCTTGATACCTTTTATCGTTATTTTTCAGAAGTAAAAGACAACAATTACGATGCGCTAATAGTAACTGGTGCGCCACTCGCCCATTTAGAATACGACGATGTAGCGTATTGGGATGAGCTAAAGGTCATTATTGATTGGGCCGAGCAGCACGTTACCTCTACGTTATTTTCGTGTTGGGCAGCACATGCAGCGCTATATCATCGCTACAATTTAAAGCGCGATTTAAAAGACGAAAAACTGTGTGGCGTATTTACCCACCAATGTTATTTTGATCACGGTGCACTGACTCGCGGATTCGACGACACCTTTTTAGTACCGCACTCACGTTATGGCCACATTGATATAAATAAAATAAACGCCTGCGATGAGCTAGTAGTACTGGCAGGTTCTGAGCGAGTAGGGGCTTACTTACTTAAAAATAAATCGGGTAGCCAAGTGTTTATAACCGGTCACCCTGAGTACGACGCCGACTCGCTAAAAGCAGAATACGAGCGCGATTGTAAAAAAAGTCCTAATGCACCAAAACCCGAAAATTACTTCCCAGATGATGATGCAACCAAACAACCTTCAAAAACGTGGCAAAGCCATGCTTTTTTACTTTTTTCGAACTGGTTAAATTACTACGTGTACCAAACCACACCGTATGATATTAATTTAGTTAGCCAAGATGTGAGGACTAACAACTATGCCGAATAACGCGCCTACAAATAATAAACACGCCGAAATAAGTGCAGCATTAAAAGAACGCATTTTAATTTTAGATGGTGCTATGGGCACCATGATCCAAGATCATAAGCTAGAAGAAGAAGACTATCGCGGCGAGCGTTTTAAAGACTGGCATGTATTAATTAAAGGCAATAACGATTTATTAAGCCTAACCAAGCCCGACTTAATCACTGATATTCATAGTGGTTTTTTATCAGCGGGCGCCGATATTATCGAAACCAACACGTTTAACTCGACCACTATTTCGATGGAAGATTACGATATGGCGAGCCTAAGCCGCGAAATAAACGTAGAGTCAGCTAAATTAGCACGCGCAATTTGCGATGAATTTACGGCTAAAACGCCAGAAAAACCGCGCTATGTAGCCGGTGTTTTAGGGCCGACATCTAAAACGTGTTCAATTTCGCCAGACGTAAACGATCCGGGTTACCGAAACGTTACTTTTGATAAGCTAGTTACTGCGTATGTAGAGTCTACCCTTGCATTAATGGAAGGCGGCGCCGATTTAATACTAATCGAAACTATATTCGACACGCTTAATGCAAAAGCCGCCTCGTTTGGTGTAGAAGAAGCCTTTGAGCAAGCAGGGCGCACATTACCAGTTATGATCTCGGGCACTATTACCGACGCTTCTGGCCGTACGCTTTCTGGGCAAACAACCGAAGCATTTTATAACTCTATTCGCCATATTAAGCCTATTTCGATTGGTTTAAACTGCGCGCTTGGCCCTGATTTACTGCGCCAATATGTAGAAGAGCTTTCGCGCGTGTGCGAAACCTTTACATCGGTACACCCTAATGCGGGCTTGCCTAATGAGTTTGGTGAATACGACTTAGAAGCGCCTGAAATGGCAGCCGAAATTATCGATTGGGGTAAATCGGGCTTTATTAATATTGTAGGTGGATGTTGTGGCACCACGCCTGCGCATATTCGTGCTTTTGCAAAAGGTCTAGCGGGCGTTAAACCACGCCAATTGCCAGAGCTTGAAGTACGCATGCGTTTATCAGGCCTTGAAGCCTGTAACTTAAATTAAGGAGCCAACATGACCCAACAAATAGCAGTATTTACTAATGTCGGCGAACGTACCAATGTAACCGGTTCTGCCATGTTTAAACGTTTAATCATGGAAGAAGACTTTGAAGCCGCGCTAACAGTGGCCCGCGAACAAGTAGAAAATGGCGCACAGGTTATTGATATAAACATGGACGAAGCCATGTTGGACTCAAAAGCCGCGATGGTTAAGTTTTTAAACTTAATAGCCTCAGAGCCTGATATTTCACGCGTACCCATTATGGTCGACTCCTCTAAATGGGAAGTAATAGAAGCAGGCCTAAAGTGTATTCAAGGTAAGGCCATTGTTAACTCTATATCGCTAAAAGAGGGCGAAGAGCCGTTTATTCGCCAAGCTAAAATAATAAAACGTTTTGGTGCAGCTGCCGTTGTAATGGCGTTTGATACTGACGGGCAAGCTGATACAGCAGACCGCAAATATGAAATATGTGCCCGCAGCTACAAAATATTAGTAGAAGACATTGGTTTTCCACCAGAAGATATTATATTCGACCCTAATATATTTGCCGTAGCCACCGGTATAGAAGAGCACGACAACTACGCAGTAGAATTTATTGAAGGCACACGCCGCATTAAACAAAACTTACCGCACTGTAAAGTGTCGGGCGGGGTGTCAAATGTATCGTTTTCATTTAGGGGTAATAACCCAGTACGTGAAGCTATTCACTCGGTATTTTTATACCACGCCATAAAAGCGGGTATGGATATGGGCATTGTAAATGCAGGGCAACTCGCCGTTTACGACGACATCCCAGAAGAGCTTCGTAAAGCCGTTGAAGACGTAATACTTAACACAGACCCAGGTGCAGGCGAGCGTTTAGTAGAGCTTGCACCAAAATACTCTGGTATGGCACAAGCCGAGCGAGTAGAAGATTTAGAATGGCGCACATGGCCTGTTGAAAAACGCCTTGAGCACGCGCTTGTAAAAGGCATTACTACCTTTATAGATGAAGATACCGAAGAGTGCCGCGCTGCTGCC
>NZ_AUTN01000062.1:0-76816 GCF_000497955.1 Pseudoalteromonas sp. TAE56 | reverse complement strand
TAAACCTATTCACGTAATTGAAGGGCCGTTAATGGATGGCATGAACGTGGTAGGTGATTTATTTGGCGCAGGTAAAATGTTTTTACCACAAGTGGTTAAATCGGCGCGCGTAATGAAACGAGCCGTAGCCTACCTAGACCCATTTATTGAAGCCGAAAAAGAAGAAGGTTCAACCAATGGTAAAATAGTGATGGCGACCGTAAAAGGCGACGTACACGACATAGGTAAAAATATTGTAGGCGTGGTACTACAGTGTAATAACTACGAAGTTATTGATTTAGGCGTAATGGTACCTGCCGATAAAATACTGCAAACCGCCATCGACGAAAAAGCCGATATTATTGGTTTATCGGGCTTAATTACCCCATCGCTTGACGAAATGGTGCACGTAGCAAAAGAAATGAAACGCCGTGGTTTTGAACTGCCGCTACTCATTGGTGGTGCAACTACCTCTAAAGCGCACACCGCAGTAAAAATTGAGCCGCAATATGACAAAGGCGTTGTGTATGTAAATAACGCAAGCCGTGCAGTTGGTGTGGTTTCAAACTTACTATCAAAAGACATTAAACCTGACTTTTTAGCTAAAACTAAAGCTGAATATGTAAAAGTACGCGAGCAACAAGCGCGTAAAAAACCACGCTCTAAGCCTGTTACAATCCAGCGCGCACGCGATAACGCAGCAAAGCTTGATTGGGATAACTACACACCACCAGTGCCTAAAAAGCTGGGCGTGACCGAGTTTAAAAATGTACCAATTGCTACTTTGCGTAAATACATAGATTGGACGCCATACTTTATGACGTGGTCAATTGCCGGTAAATACCCGCGCATAATGGACGATGAAGTAGTAGGCGAGCAAGCGCAAAGCTTATTTAAAGACGCTAACGATATGTTAGACGACCTTGAAAAAGCAGGCAGTTTGCAACCACTTGGTGTAATTGGTTTATTCCCGGCTAACCGCGTGGGTGATGACATAGAAATATACACCGACGAAACACGCAAAGAAGTATTAACTACTTCGTGCCATTTACGTCAGCAAACCGAAAAAACCGACTTTGCTAATTATTGCCTAGCCGACTACATAGCACCAAAAGGCACGCCTGATTACTTTGGCGCGTTTGCAGTAACGGGCGGCCTAGAAGAAGACGACTTAGCAAATGCGTTTGACGCACAGCAAGACGATTACAACAAAATAATGGTTAAAGCCGTAGCCGACAGGCTCGCCGAAGCGTTTGCAGAATACCTGCACGAAAAAGTACGTAAAGAGTATTGGGGTTTTGCACCAGACGAAAACCTAGCAAACGATGAGCTAATACGCGAAAACTACCAAGGTATTCGCCCTGCGCCAGGTTACCCAGCGTGCCCAGAGCACACCGAGAAAAAGAAAATTTGGCAGTTGCTCGATACCGAAAAGCGCATTGGTATGCAGCTAACTAGCTCGTACGCCATGTGGCCAGGTGCTGCTGTTTCGGGTTGGTACTTCTCACACCCTGAGGCTAAATACTACGCAGTAGCCGCTGTGCAAAAGGATCAGGTAGAAGACTACGCTAAGCGAACCAATATGACGCTTGAAGAAGCTGAACGTTGGCTATCGCCTAACTTGGGGTATGAGCCGGAATAAAAGCGAAAAGGTTAAATAGCGAAGCGGTCAAAGGTTAAAGCGGTCAGTTTTTAGCTTTCAGCTATCAGTAAAACAAAAACGAGCCAAATTGGGCTCGTTTTTGTTTTAAAGTTTATTAGTGAGCAACTCATTTATTTTATTCGTAACATCTTTTGGAGTTGGTTTAGTCGTTTGGTGTTTTAACCAATCTATTAGCTCCACTCTGACTTTAAAGCCTTCTTTAATGCAATAGCTTTGGGAGCTTACCCAAATATCAGGTGCACCAATTGAGCCTCGGCCATACCAATTACAAATACTATAACCTTCACTCTCAATTTTATTTTCAATAATGTTAGTGTAAACGGGTATGGTAACAACCATAACTAATAAAGTTATTCCACACAGTTTGAACCACTTATTCAGTAGGCTTGGGCTAATTTCAGTGTTCTTAATTTTTAGCCAGAGTAAGCCTGTTAGCGTCCCAAACATTGGAACGCACAAAATTAAACTTGGGCTAAAGCTGCGTTCTTTAAAAATGAGGGCGTTGTTGTTTAAAGCTTCAATTACTGACGATACTTCAACCCATGCCGCAAAAGGTGAGGCTATGGTAAAAATTAAAAACAGTATAAATAAAAAAGCATGTTTAATATTTTCGCTTAAAGTTAATTTTTCAGATGTCATTAAATTATCGTAATTCATTTTAAGAAAGGTAAACCGAAAATTCGGTGCATAAATTCTATGGGGCTTTCTTCATACAAGCGTTGAGCATCATGCAATTGATTTTGTGCTCTTTGTATATTACTTTTTAAGTTTTTTTCCGCTACTCTTAAGCTTGAAGCAATTTTTTCAGATAACTCATCACTATCGATAAAAGTATAAGCAAAAAAAGTTAATGCAGTACCAATCACTATTACAGCTATCATCGGACCTACAGCAACAACAGCAGCTGTGCCTACAATAGAAGAGACAGCATACCATGCAATGCTAGATGATGTAGCGGCAATAGCAACATCAACAGAGAAACCACCTATAAAGTCGTGCCACAGCTTCTCATCATTAACTAATTGTTCTACTGTATGAAATCCTGCAGATATAAGAATGCTAACCAAAAAGCCTGTTTTAATTGATTTTTTTGCGCCGAGTTTACCTATACCAAATGATACAAGTTGTGGGTTGTTCGCTAAATAGCGAGTTCCAGTGAGGTGCCGTCTTAGACCTGGATAACCTTTGAAAATTATATAGTTTTTCCCTGAATAACTTTTTACTTTAAAAGTATCAAAAGCTTTTCCGCTTCTTTTCATTTCTGTTGCTATAGCCGTAACTGCAACTATATCCATCCCAATTGGAATAAGGCCTGAACTATTTTTTATCCAGTCTCTATAAAGTGGCCATAAGTCAGATGAAATATTATTTTTCTCAAATACAGTCTCAAACCAATTAATAATTTTACCAGGACTTTGCCCAGCAAGCTTTTTTAGGCTAACAATATAATCAACAAATTCAGATGCATTCATGTGAACTAGATTATACTGGTTTGACTTTAAGGTTGCAGATAACTGCTTTTCTTTTTGGCGGCTTCTAAGATCTTCCCTGGCGGATATTAACATTTTATTTCCCTATAAATAGTATGTACCTATAATGCATCTATATTATACAATTTGTATGTATAGTCAAAGTTTAAAGTCGGGATTTAGATTTTTAACTCAAAATTATAAATGTCTTAAACATTTAACTTTAAACGATAACACTCAAAACTTTTTATTTGTTACATATTAATAGGCTATTAATGAAGTATCTAAATTACATCTTACTTTGCATATATCTATTTTTCACATCGAACACATTTGCGCTTGAGCAGAAATATCACGAGAGTGTTTTACCTGTTATTGCTGCTTTTAAAACGCAGGATAAAACTGCGATTGCTGCGCATATTCGCTACCCTCTAAAAAGGCAATATCCATTGCCTGACATTAAAAATGAAGCTGAGTTTATTAAACGCTTTGATGAAGTGTTTGACGATGAACTTGTTGCCGTTATTGCCAGTTCAAACATTAATACTGATTGGGAGAAAGTAGGTTGGCGCGGTATTATGCTATATAACGGTGTTTTGTGGGTAGATACAGACGGCAAAATTATAACTGTAAATACTCAAAATGTTAAAGAGCAAGCATTTGCTGAACGATTAATTGAACACGATAAGCAATCTCTGCATTCAAGTGTTAATACTTTTAAAAAACTAATACTCAATTGGAAAACGGCTAACTACCATATTCGCGTTGATGATCTAGACGATGGGAATTACCGTTATGCTGTATGGAGTATTGATAAAAAAATTAGCGAAAAGCCCGACATGATTTTATTAAACGGTGATATTACCTTTGAGGGTAGTGGCGGGAATCATCACTATACGTTTAAAAATGGACGTTACAGTTATGTGTTACAAGTAACCATTATTGGTTGTGATACATCACCGCCAGGCTGGCTTGAAGTTTACAAAGACGAACAACGGGTTTTATCTGAAGATGTTATAAGCGCTATTTAATTTAGTATTAGCAACTTACTTAATAATGAGTAATGTTTTTTAGTACCAAACGTTCTAGTAATTAGTATTTTAATAAAATAGTTCTAAGTGGTAGGCTAAAAAGTAGTAAGTAAATTAAAACCGTCCACGCGCTGTAGGGAGTCGTCCTGTAAAGCGCTTTGCAAGGAGTCTAGTATGATCACCCTTACCATTAATGGTAATAAACATGAGTTTTCTGGCGACCCGTCAACGCCAGTATTATGGTACCTGCGAGATGAATTGAATTTAACGGGCCCTAAATTTGGCTGTGGTATGGCACAGTGCGGTGCGTGTACTGTGCATATTGATGGGGTAGCGCAGCGCTCATGTGTATTACCGGTATCGGCTGTAGTGGGGCGCAATATTACCTCTATTGAAGGGCTAAGCGAGCAGGGCGATCATCCAGTGCAAAAAGCGTGGGTTGAGCATAAAGTGCCGCAATGTGGATTTTGTCAGTGCGGACAAATTATGCAAGCGGCAAGCTTATTAGCAGCTAACCCCAACCCAACTGATGATGAAATAGTGAGTAATATGTCGGGCAATATTTGTCGTTGTGGTACATACCCACGTATTCATAAAGCGATTAAGTCGGCGGCTAAAACCATGGCGGGGGTTGAATATTTTGACCCTAATGAACAAGGGGAAGAGGTATGAAAAACGACAATACGTACTTTGACCTAAACCGCCGCCAATTTTTAAAAACTAGCGCAATAGGCGCATTGGTATTAGGCACATATTTTGTAGGCAGTGCGCCAAAAGCATTTGCTGGCGTGTTAGAGCAACCGTCTGAGCAAGCAAAACGTGCTAACTTATTTATAGCTCTGCGCCCCGATGGCATGGTTGAAATAACCTGCCATCGCTCTGAAATGGGTCAGCAAATTCGCACCGCGATTGCACAAATAGTTGCCGATGAAATGGAAGCCGCGTGGGATAAGGTTATTGTTATTCAGGGTAAGGGCGACCCTAAATACGGCGATCAAAATACCGATGGCTCGCGCAGTATTCGCTACAACATGAAGCGCCTGCGTGAAATGGGCGCAAGTGTGCGTTACATGATGCAGCACGCTGCCGCTAAGTATTGGAAAGTTGACCCGCAGACCTGTACAGCCAATCAACACGTTGTTACACACAGCTCAGGTAAATCGCTTACTTATAAAGATTTAATCGACTTAGCGCTTACAATAACGCCACCAGAAGCTGACAAACTAACACTTAAAACACGCAAAGAATGGCGCTACATTAATACTGGCATGGCGCACATAGATTTAGCCGATTTAGTAACAGGTAAAGCAATATTTGCAGCCGATGTACGCGNGCCCGCCGGTAGTAGGCGGTGTTGTTAAGTCATTTGATGCCAGTGCTACAAAAGCGATAAACGGCGTTGTAGATGTTATTGAAATTCCTGCACCAAAAGGCGCACCGCAGTTTCAGCCAAAAGGCGGTATTGCGATTATAGCTAAAAACACATGGGCTGCATGGCAAGGGCGTAAAGCATTAAAAGTCGTATGGGATGATGGCAAAAATGGCGATTACAATTCAGAAGAATTTAAAAAGTCATTACTAAAAACAGTACAAACTCCACAGGCAAACATACGTGATAAAGGCGATGCCATGGGCGTGTTGGCTAAATCGAGCAATAAACTCGTAGCTGATTATTACGCGCCGCATCTTGCTCAAGCACCAATGGAGCCGCCGTGTGCAACAGCTATGTACAACAAAGATAGTGTTGATATATGGGCTGCTACGCAAAATCCACAANGCTGCAATGCTTGGCATGGATGAGAGCAAAATTAATGTTCACGTTACTATGCTCGGCGGCGGCTTTGGGCGTAAGTCAAAACCTGACTTTTCAGCAGAAGCAGCTTACCTTTCAATGAAAGTAGGCAAACCTATTCGTGTGCAGTGGACGCGTGAAGACGACATACAACATGGCTTTTACCATGCAGTTTCAGCTCAGCACATTGAAGCATCGCTAGATAAAAATGGCGCTATAGAATCTTATTTACACCGCACCGCGTTTACACCCATAGCATCTACTTTTAAAGATGGTGCAGCCACTCCTATGAGCGGTGAACTGCGCTTAGGGTTTACCGATAACCCAATTAACACACCTAACATGAAGTTAGAAAACGGTGATGCGCAAGCCAAAGCACGAATTGGTTGGATGCGCTCTGTATCAAATATTTTTCATGCCTTTGCTATTCAGTCATTTATTGGCGAAGCGGCGCACAAAGCCGGTCGCGACCAAAAAGACTATTTACTAGACACCATAGGTCCGAGTCGCATTGTTGATGTAACTGAGCAAAATGCCACATACGATAATTACGGTGGCGATAAAGAGGTTTACCCTTTAGATATTGGCAGACTGCGCCATGTTATTGAAAAAGTAGCTGACATGAGTAAATGGGGGCGAGAACTTCCTAAAGGGCGAGGTTTAGGCATAGCAGCACACAGAAGCTTTTTAACTTACGTAGCTACGGTAGTTGAAGTAGAGGTGTCGGATGCTGGCGATTTAAACGTAATTAAATCGTGGGTTGCCATTGATGCGGGTACGGTTGTAAACACCGACACCGTTAAAAACCAAACCCAAGGTGGCTCTATTTACGGAATTACAACTGCAATCAGCGATGGTATTACCTTTGATAAAGGGCGCGTACAGCAAAGTAACTTTCATGATTATCGCGTACCGCGTATGAGCGATTCACCTCTTGAGATTGACGTTGAAATTGTACAAAGCGATGCACCACCAGCAGGGGTAGGAGAGCCATCTACACCAGTTTATGCGCCAGCATTATGTAATGCTATTTTTGCAGCGTGTGGAAAGCGTATTAGGCAGTTACCAATAGGTGACCAGCTAAAAGCGTAACTAAATAACCTACAGCTTAAACAAAAAAACCGCCAAAATGGCGGTTTTTTTAGAAGTTAGCGATTAGTGAGTTTTTTCAAACTCATCAACTTCACGCTCTGCTTCTTCTTTAGATTTACCATACTGCTGCTGGATTTTACCCACTAGCTCTGTACGGCTACCTTCAATTTTATCTAAATCGTCGTCAGTAAGATCGCCCCATTTTTGCTGAGCCTTACCTTTAAGTTCGTTCCAATTACCTTTCATACGATCGCTGTTCATAAGTTTCTCCTTACTTAGATTTAATTAACGTTCAGTATAAAAGGAGCAAGGCGTATACCAATAAGTTAAATTTTTATTTTGCATTTATAATCATGGTGTTATGTTTTTATTGGGGCAGTAATAATTAATTTTTTGAGCACATCCTTAAAAAATGTACAGAGCGGTCTGTAATTATTTCTGATTATGTAACCCTTAATTAAATCCTTTATAACCACATAGCTTTAGCGGCGCGTTTATTTTTGGTTTTTGTTACAATGCACACAAAGCAATTTTGGGTAAATAGCTGTGCTGCCGGTTCAAGACATATATCAACAACTCGTTACTACATTACAAAGTAATCCTATTACGTTATTACAAGCACCGCCTGGTGCGGGTAAATCTACGTGGTTGCCGCTACAACTAATGCGTGACGGGCATTTTAAACGTATTGTAATGCTAGAGCCTCGCCGTTTAGCTGCACGTAATATTGCAAGTTACTTAGCAAAGTGCCAAAACGAGAGTGTTGGGCAAAGTGTGGGTTTGCGGATTAGGGGCGAGAGTAAAGCAAGCGCTAATACGCGCCTCGAAATAGTCACCGAAGGCATGTTAACGCGCATGTTGCAAAACGACCCCGAATTAAGCGATATTGATTTACTGATATTTGATGAATTTCATGAGCGTTCAATTGCAGCCGATACCTCACTTGCCTTTGCGCTCGAGACCCAAAGTGCGCTGCGTGAAGATTTAACCATTATGCTTATGTCGGCAACTCTTGATACTGAGCGTTATACAGCGTTTTTTGACTGCCCTGTAATTCAATCAAGCGGTCGCAGCTACCCAATAGACGAAATATACATACCCATAAAAGATGAAAGCCGCTGGCTTGATGCAATTCCTAACATAATAAAACAAGCACTTAATGAGCAAACAGGCAGCGCATTGGTATTTTTACCTGGGCAATTTGAAATACTACGCGTGCAACAAGCACTGAGCGATTTACCCAGTAACTGCCAAGTTGCAACACTATTTGGCGAGCAAGATAAAGCCAATCAGCAAACTGCTATTGCTCCTGCACCAAACGGCATGCGCAAAGTAGTGCTTACCACCAATGTAGCCGAAACCAGTTTAACTATTGAAGGCATACGCATTGTAATTGACAGCGGCAAGCGCCGTGCAGCGACCTTTAATTTAAAAACAGGAGTTACAGAGCTCACAACACAAAGCATATCGCGCTCGTCTGCTGTGCAGCGTGCAGGGCGTGCAGGACGAATAGAGCCGGGCATTGTTTATCGAATTGGCTCAAAGCAAACCTTCGAGCGACGTAATAGTCACGACAATCCCGAAATACTCACATCAGACATAAGCCAGCTTATGCTTGAGGCAAAGCAGTGGGGAGCCAGTATTGATGAGCTAACCTTGCTCGATAAGCCCACTGAACAACAATGTGAGCAAGCAAGTAACCTGCTTAACATGCTAGAAGCTATTGATAGCAAAGGTAAGCTCACACCGCTTGGCAGTAAAATGTTAGGTTTTGGTGCTGATATTCGTTTGGCGCATATGCTATTAAAAGCACAAATACTTGATGACCAACTCCCTGGTATTTTTAGGCTCGCTATTTATTTAGTGGCATTACTTGAGAGCCGAGTAAATAGTGCAAACGAGTTGAGCTTAGCGCTGCATAGCCAGCAGCAACGTCCGCATCCGGTATTTAAACAACAGTTAAAATATTGGCAAAGCCGCTTAAAAGTAAAAGACGAAAACAGCGAATTAAATACGCATTATATAAGTTTGCTGGTGGCATTGGCATACCCCGATCGCATCGCTAAAAAACGTGGTAATGGTTATTTACTTGCCAATGGTGCTGGTGCTGAGTTAAATGCCGATTACTGGCACAACGACGATTACTTAGCTATAGCAACCATGGGCGGGCACAAAGGTGGGCGTATATTTGCAGCCACCGCGCTTAACCCATTTGAGTTACAAGAATTTTTACCGCATTTATTTAGTGAACTTACTCGTTGTGAGTTTGATGAAAAATCAGCGCGCTTTATTCACCAAGATGAAGTAAAGCTCGGGGCTATAACGCTCAGCAGCCAGCCTAGTAAACAAAAACTAGATAAGAGCGAGCGTGCTAAAGCGTGGCTTAACTTATTTGCTAAACACGGTTTTGCATTATTTAACGAGCAACCTGATGCGCAACAATTGCTGATACGTATGAGCCTAGCAAGTAATTTAATGCCCGATAAATTCCCGCAAATAAACGAGCAACAACTTATTCAAAATGCAGCGCAGTGGCTAGGCGTGTTTTTAGAAGATATTAAAACGCTCACGCAGCTTAAAAAGTTTAACTACTTTGAAGCATTACAAAACTGCTTTGATTGGCAACAACAAACCACGTTAAAAGCTTTGTTACCTTTGCGCTTAACGGTGCCCAGTGGCTCAAATGTAAAAATAGAATACCAACTTGATGGCCCCGCAAAGCTAAGCGTGCGTATGCAAGAAGTTTACGGCTTGACCAGTACGCCTATGCTTGCCAACGGTAGATTGCCATTGCTTATGGAGCTGCTATCGCCAGGTAAACGTTCATTGCAACTTACTCAAGATTTAGCCCACTTTTGGGCTAGCAGTTACCGCGATGTGCAAAAGGAAATGAAAGGCCGCTACCCTAAACATTTTTGGCCAGACGACCCAGCCAACAGCGTTGCAACAAATAGAGTAAAGAGCAAAATGTAATTTGCCGTATTTTATAACTTTATTTACTTTAAATAGTGTGTTTTTATATTAAAAACAATAAGGAATGTTAAAAATGAAAATTATATTTGCTGCTTTACTTTTACTCTCATCGGGTGTCAGTGCTAACAATTACCAAGAAGAAGTTGATAAATTTTTTGAATTGTACTCTGATGAAAAAATAAGCGATGCTGTTGATTCCATTTACGCAAGTAATAAATATGTATCGTCGATACCTGACCAGGTAAAACAGATAAAAACACAGCTATCCTCACTTGATGATCTTGTTGGTGAAATTAATTTCATTAATAAGGTTTCTGATTATAAAGTTGGGGAGCTTTTTGTTCATGTAACCTACCTAGTAACCTACGATAGGCAGCCTATTCGTTTTGAATTTCAATTTTTTAAAGTGAAAGAAGGTTGGAGAATTTATTCAATGTCTTTTGATGACAATATCGATGAAGATATAAAAGAACTAGCAAGAAAAGCTGCGCTAAAAAATTAATGTATTAATAAATTTAGTCGTTTTAGTAAAAATACTTCTTTAGAAAGAATCGTTATGAAGTGCAAGCTAAGCTTTCTATTAATTATATTTCTTAGCCTTTTAGCCCGTGCCGATGATATTGGCAATCAGCATATTCCGTATCAACCGGATGACTCACGTACTCCTGATGGCAAAGAGCAGATGCGCAAAGGTATGAGTTTTTACTTAGGTGCGCACACGTTGTTTGAAAGCACACTGCTTAATACATTTGTGTTTAACAATACAGGCTTTGCTATTCGTTATAAGAGTCATGCAAAGGGCATTCACCCACAAAGTAAGCAGCCAATAGAATACACCTCCACAATGATGGAAGTAATAGAAGTTGAAAACGGTAAAGTGGCGATGATCCGCAAGTATCACGAATAACAAATAAGGATATATATGAAACATTTACTTATCGCACTATCAATATTAATGCTTAGTGCATGCGCTAGTACAAAAAGTGATTTTAGATTTGATGGTTCTACACCTGAGTCAACTCAGGCCGGAGTTAATAAAGTTTTAAAGACATTAAAATCTCAAGATGTAATGCGCTTTATAGGCGCCTTAATTACAATTCAATTTTCTGATGTGCAAAGCGCAGAAGATGTTTTAGGCGACCCAACCATGATGAATGAAATGAATTATTTTATTATTGGTAAAAAAATTGATGGCTTAAATTATTATGAAGTACTGGATCTTGCGAGTACATCTTCATCGAAAGTGGAAGTTTCGGTAGCGAAATAGTTTCAGCTTTTTGCATTACATTAAATGTGTAATACCAATTCGCAATAATACTTAATCATTTTGCGGGGCTAGACGTCTCGCTACCTGCGTTAAAAAATTCTCATTTAGAACAACTAAATAGCTAATTTTTTGCCTAGCTATCAACACGTTTTTCCGCCCTCACAATAGACTACTTAATTAAGCGAATTGGTATAATTTTATGTCTATATTAAATATATTATTGAAAGTGCTAACGTTTTAACGCTATAAAACTTAATAGTAAGCTTTGTTTATACCTGCTCATGAATTTATACTACGCTTTAGTAAGAAGCTAATTATTATAATTTAGATGAAGAAGTCTAAAACATAAAACGTAAGCTACTTTGACTTAATTCTACACGATTAGATAGAGACTATGACATTAAGATTTTTTGTAATAATAGGTACTTTGATTTTAATGTGCTTTGTAACAGGTTTATTAGTTGGGTACCGCTATTTTTTTAGCCTGCCGACTATAAACACTAGTATTGAAGATTATCAAAATCGTGAATTGCTGAGTCTTAAAATTGCGCTTGATAGAGAGTTTATATTTTTAGAAACACTCAATTATGACTACGCCGTATGGGATGACACCTATGATTATATGGCTGATTTTGACGCAGAATATGTAGATTCAAACTTTGTAGGGGATACCTTCTATTCTCTCAAAATTGATGGTGTGTTTATCTACGATGTAAACTTTAATATGGTTTACGGACAAGCGTATGATTATATGAAGCATACGGAGTTTGATGCGCCTGATTTAGATTTACAGGTTAATAAATTAAACCGCGCAATTATTCCTAATCCAAAAGCCTCTGAAGACGACAACAGTTTAAGCCATTCTGGTTTTTTACAAACAGCGGGCGGCCCTATCATGTTTGCATCGCATGTAATAAAGCGAACAGATAAAACAGGTGAGCCTGTTGGTAGTATTGTTTTTATAAAAAAAGTAAGACCGTCGTTGATCAAATCCTTAGCGGAAATTGCACAAGTGGAGCTTAGCTATTCACAAATAGAACACGGTAGTTCTTTAAACGATATTGCGACGCTTAAAGGGAGCCTCCAAGAAGAGGACATTGCCACTCAAAGGAAGAGGGTGATTCTAGATGTAAATGGTAAGCCATTGCTTGCTTTGAACATTAAGCACCATCACCAAACACTGCCAGTTTTATTTGATCATTATTTAAAGCTAATTTTGTTAATGTTTTTTGCAATGTCATTATTAGGTTTTTATATTGTAAATCGTTATTTTATTGAACCGCTTATTAGTGGTGCGTCCGCTATTAATTCAATGTTGGTTAAAAACGATTTACAGCCTTTGAGGTTCACTAATCAATTTTTAGAAATGCGCGTTTTAATTAGCGGTTTTAATGCGTTAATTAAACAAGTAAAAGAGCAAAATTCTAAGCTCGAAAAAATAAGTAAAATTGATGGGTTAACCCAAATTTACAACAGGCGTGCCTTTGATGAAATTATAGCGGCTCAGTGGAAGCAGGCTCAACAGCAACAAAATGCCTTTGGAGTAATATTACTTGACGTAGATCACTTTAAAAATTATAACGATTTTTATGGTCACCAAGGCGGAGACAACGCTTTACAGCTCCTAGCTGGTAAATTACAACAAATGGCAAAGCAAAACACAGGAACAGTTGCGCGCTATGGCGGCGAAGAGTTCATATTATTCTTTAAAGAGCTTTCTTATGAAGAGTTTGTAGATATATCTCAGCAATTGCTTTTGGCGGTTCGGGAGTTAAATTTACCTCATGAAGCGTCGCCTATACGTAAATATTTAACAATTAGTGCTGGGTGTGTATTTGCTACAAAAGAAACCTTAAGTGGTAATAATGTGTCTATCCAATCACTAATTAAAGAAGCCGACATAATGCTCTACGAAGCGAAAAACTCAGGTAGAGATAAAACATCAATCAAATCTGTATAATTTAAGTCAATTATTAAAGATGCATCAGCTGTTTTTTATTATAAAACGCTTAAACCTCTTTCCCGCCATGGCTCTGTGCTAGGTCATCAAGTTCGGCGCAAGTGTAATCAAAACCACTTTCGTCGTATTCGTATGTCACTTTTACACTATCGCCGCCATTAAAAAGTCGTGTTTTTACATCGTTAACCGGCCAGTCTTTGAGCTCGTGTAAAAATCGGTTAGCAACTTGTGATGATTCAAAACAATAGCGAATTTCTGTTTTCATAAATAATAAAGCTCTGGCTGTTTACCCCAGCTGCTAGCGCATTATTAATGGGGCGTTCATGATTCGGTTACAAAAAATAAAGAGTTAAATTGTAAATTTTGTGTTTCAATAAATGCATTAAACTCGGTACACACTAACGTACTTTAATTAACAAATGATGACGACTTTACATGCATTATAAATTTGCTCTTATCGCAAGCTCGGTTTTTATACTAAGCGCTTGCGGTAGTTCAGGCTCCGATGATACGCCAAGCGTTAACGGAAATAAAATCCCCATTTTGTCAGTCGCTGATATTCCTAGTGAATTAAGTAAAGGCCAAACAATTGAGCTAACAGCAACAGCCAGTGATAAAGACGGCACTATTACATCTGTTGTGTGGCAACAAACGCAAGGGCCTGAACTAATTAGTGGGCCTTTAAAGGCAACAACTACTTCAGTAACACTGCTAAATGCGCAAAGTTATAAGCCTGTTGATTATGCTTTTTCGGTAACAGCAACCGATAACGAAGGGGCAAGCAGTGTAAAAACGCTAAGCTTTACTGCACGTAATAATATGGATGACATTAGCGCCGCACGGTTACTACACCAAGCAACAATGGGACCTAAGCTTAGTGAAATACAAAACGCACAAGGTTTAAGCGAGCAGCAATGGCTTGATAAACAAATAGCGCTACCTATTAATTATCACCGTGATTATTTAGTAAAGTTAAATGACGATGATGACTTTAAATACATAAGCCGCATAGACGCATGGTGGAAGGCAGTAATGCAAAGTGACGATCAACTTCGTCAACGTGTTGCATTTGCGTTAAGTGAAATATTAGTAGTGTCGGATGAAAACAGTGCCTTAAGAGGCCAACCTGAGGGCATGATCACTTATTACGATTTGCTACTAAAGCATGCCTTTGGTAATTATCGTGACTTACTCGAAGATGTCACGCTTTCGCCTATTATGGGAACTTACTTAAGCCATTTGGGTAACGAAAAAGCAGACGATGCACTTAATATTCGCCCAGATGAAAATTACGCACGTGAAGTAATGCAGTTATTTACTATTGGCCTTGAAGAGCTAAATCTAGATGGCAGCGCCAAGCTTGATGCACAAGGTAATACTATTGCTACTTACGGACAGGTCGAAATAGAGGGTTTTGCACGCGTATTTACTGGTTGGACGTTTGCCGATAGTGAAACATTTAAGCGTAAAAGTCGTGACTATATTAAACCAATGGAAGCATTTGACGAGTACCATTCTAGTAAACAAAAAACCTTACTAAATGGCGAGGTTATACCACAAGGTTATACAGCAGAAGAGTCATTGCAAATAGCGCTCGATAATTTATTTAACCATCAAAATGTTGCGCCATATATTACTAAGCAACTTATTCAGCGATTAATTACGTCAAATCCAACCCCCCAATACGTTGAACGAGTAGCTAATGTATTTATTGATAATGGCGCCGGTGTACGCGGCGATTTAGCGGCTGTAGTAAAGGCTATATATTTAGATGATGAAGCACGGCATTTTGGCTCAGTGCTTAACTATCAAGGTAAAATTAAAGAGCCTATTTTAAAAACCGTACAGTTTTGGCGAAATCTCGATGCTAAATCTTTGGCTGGTTACTATAAAACATGGAATTTAATAAATAGCTACGGGCAAGGACCCATGCAGTCGGCTTCGGTATTTAACTTTTTTAGGCCTGATTATCAAACCGCAGCTTTGCGAAATGAAGGTATTGTTGCGCCAGAGTTACAAATAGCAAACGATGCGACACTGATTGGCACCATGAACGCGCTTTACGCAAGTTTAGTGTGGAGTACCGCTGAAGCACACAGTGATTTAAATTCAAATGGTATTTATGTTTATATTCAAGACGACATGAATGTTTTAGAGAAAAACGGTGTTAGCGCGCTATTAACTCAGTACAACACGTTATATTTTGCAGGCGCAATGAGCAGTGGCACACGCCAAGCATTACTTGATTTAGATGCCTACTTTAATGAAGAGCAATACCGTGAACGGGTTTCGTATTTATTATATATGATTGCTATTTCACCTGAATTTAACGTGCAGTATTAGGAGCGCATAATGAGCATTAATAGAAGAGAGTTTTTGTCGTTATGTGTAAAAGGCAGCGTATCGGCTGNAACGAGCCTGCAATTACAAGCATTAACTGGAGCGACTAATGCCGTTGAGCTAGGTGATTATAAAGCATTAGTGTGTGTGTATTTATACGGGGGGAATGATTCGTTAAATATGCTCGTTCCGCTTGAAGGCGAGCAACGGAGTTTGTACAAGCAAAGCAGGCAAAACCTAGCGGTAGAGAGCCCACTTGAGCTAAGCATTAAAAGCCAGTTTGCAGGTGGCGTAGGTATTCATCCTTCACTTGAACCGATACAAAATGTGTTTGAATCTCAAAATTTAGCATTTATAGGCGGGGTAGGTACTTTACTCGCTCCCACAACATTGAATGACTATAAAAATAAAACAATAGGTTTGCCTAAGCATTTGTTTTCGCATAACGATCAGCAAGCTGCGTGGATGTATGGTCGAGAAAAACAATCACTTAATAGCGGGTGGGGCGCACGACTTTTAGAGCGTTTAGAGTTACAAGATGAGTTTGCAGCTAATGTATCACTCGACGGTACTAATTTATGGCAAACGGGAAGTGCTAGCAATGCATTTGCGCTTAACAAAAGCGGCATTAGTAGTATTAACGCGTTTGGAGGGTATCAACCTCGTAGCGAGCACGTAACCGCTATTATGAACCGCTTACTAGGCAATACGAGCCATCCGTTAAGTACAGCTTATGCCAATGGCTTAACAAGTGCGATAAATAACACTCAAGCAATGAACAGCGCGTTAGAAAGCGCGCCTGCACTTATTACCCCATTTAGCGATAATAGCCTTAGTGAGCAATTTGCCGCAGTCGCTAAAACAATTAGCGTACAGGCAAAGTTGAGTACTCAACGCCAAGTGTTTTTTGTTTCTATGGGGGGGTATGATACCCACGACAACCAATTAACAACGCACCCTGCTTTATTAAATACGTTAGCTCAAGGGTTAAGTGAATTTGATAGTGCGATGAAAGAGCTTGATATGGCTGATAAAGTGACTACGTTTACTATGTCTGATTTTGGTCGCACGTTGACCTCAAATGGCGATGGCACTGACCATGGTTGGGCAGGGAACCAAATAGTAATGGGCGGCGCAGTAAAAGGCGGCAATATATATGGCGAGCTATTAACTCAACATTTGGATGGGCCACAAGATACCGGTGGCGGGCGTTTAATTCCTAGTGTTGCTAATGAGCAGTACTTTGCCACATTGGCTCAGTGGTTTGGTGTGCCAAGCTCTGAGCTTGTTGATATTTTTCCAAACTTGAGTAACTTTGATCACACAACATTGGACTTTTTTGTGTAATTAGTCGCTAATAGTAATCTAAAAGCGCTTGTTAGTAGTATAAGCTACTGTTTAATAGTGCTTAATTGTTTTAATAATAAAAAATCACACAATATAGGAATCATAAAATGAAAGTTTTAGTGAGCTTAGTTAGTCTAATCGCCTTTTTACTCGTCATACTGCCGGGGCCTTTGTATAAATTTGGTATTGTAGAGCTAGGAACTGCGTTTGCTGGTTTTAAATTTGGTGTTTACGCTGGTGGCGCTGCATTGGTGCTACTTATAGTACAAGCGTTATTTATGCGTAAAACGTTAACGCTAAGCAGTGGTGTTATTGCGCTTGTGTTTTCGGTTGTGGCTATTGCTATGCCACTTAACATGATGAACAAAGCTAAAAGCGTACCGGCAATTCATGATATTTCAACAGATTTAGTTAACCCACCAAAATTTGTAGCAATTGCGCCACTTCGTGCTGAAGCACCAAATCCAGTAGAGTACGCGGGTGAAGAAACGGCAGTACAACAACGCAAAGCATACCCTGAACTGGCAACGTTAAGCTTTGCACAATCTAAAGCCGATTTGATGGCAGCAAGCGAACAAGCAGTTAAAAATCTTGGCTTTGCAGTGGTAAGTGCAAATACGGCTACAGGTATTGTAGAAGCTACTGATACAACCACATGGTTTGGTTTTAAAGACGATGTGGTAATTCGTATTAAAGATGAAGGCAGCCAGCGTTTTGTTGATATTCGTAGTAAATCGCGAGTAGGGCGTAGTGATTTAGGAAAAAATGCAGAGCGCATTCATTCAATTATTAATGAACTAAACAGCTTACTTGCAAAATAATTAAATTTAGCGCCCTAGTACTAACGATTGAGCCCAAACACTGTTTGGGCTTTTTTGTGCCTATTTTATATTGTCAGGTTCTATTCACGGGCTATGGACTATGCTGTTGATGATTTAAATTTTTAACCACTATGGAGTTATTATGAAAACAGTAGGATATGCAGCAAAAAGCCAAGGTTCTGAATTGACAGAGTTTTCTTTTGAGCGCCGCGATTTGCGAAATAACGATGTAGAAATTGAAATTTTATACTGTGGTGTGTGCCATTCAGATTTACACGCCGTACGAAATGATTGGGGTGGCAGTGACTACCCGCTAGTACCTGGGCACGAAATTGTTGGTAAAGTTATGTCGGTAGGTAGCGACGTTAAAAAATATAAGCAAGGCGACACAGTTGCTGTGGGTTGTATGGTTGATTCGTGCCAAAGTTGCGATCAATGTGATAACGACGAAGAGCAATTTTGCCGCGAAGGCATGGTTGGTACGTACGCAGGCAAAGACCGCGTTAGTGGTGAAATGACCCAAGGTGGATATTCTAAGCATGTTGTTGTACGCGAAGAATTTGTACTTTCTGTACCAGAAAATTTAGACCTTTCACGCGTTGCACCGCTACTTTGTGCAGGTATTACTACGTATTCGCCACTTCATAAGTGGGGCGTAAAAAAAGGTAGCCGTGTTGGTGTTGTTGGTCTAGGTGGTCTTGGTCACATGGCCGTTAAAAATGCAGTTGCAATGGGTGCAAGCGTTACGGTAATTGGCCGTAGTGAGTCTAAAAAAGATGATGCGGTTAAATTAGGCGCTCAGCACTATTTAGTGTCATCTAATGATGACGAAATGAAAGACTCGCAATCTGCCTTTGACGTCATTATAGATACAGTCCCTGTAAAACATGATTTATCTATTTACACACCGCTACTTGATGTAGATGGTACATTAGTTATTGTTGGCCAAGTTGGTCCAGTGGATGAGCTAAGCACGGTGCCATTATTAATGGGTCGCCGTCGTATTGCAGGCTCACTTATTGGTGGTATTGCACAGACGCAACAAATGCTCGACTTTTGTGGTGAAAATAACGTGCTACCTGAGTGCGAAATGATCAACATTGACGAAATTAACACGGCATACGAGCGTATGGAAAAGTCAGACGTACGATACCGCTTTGTTATTGATATGGCATCGTTAAACGCTTAATTTACTAGGTAAATTAAAAATAAAAGAGCCGCTAATTAGCGGCTCTTTTTGTATTTTAAATTAACTCGAACTCAGTTAATTAGTAGCTTGCGCTGTTGGTTGCTGTTTGTTTAGTTGTAAGTAACTTAATAGCCACATACCCAAACCACCTAAAAACAATGCAGCTGCTACGTAACCTGTTTGATTAGGTGCAGCACCTTGCGCTATTGCTATTCCGCCAACCCAAGGACCTATAGCATTGGCAGTATTAAATGCGCACTGTACTAAGGCACCAATCATAGCGTGGCCTTCGGGCGCAACGTCCATTAAAAGCGTTTGAATCAGCGTAGCCAAGCCCACACTGCAACCAATAAAGAAGATCACCGCGTAAAGAGCCCAAATATTATGGCTTGCCGTTACATATGCAAAGGCAAATACAATAGTACATACAAGCGCAAGGCCAGTCGTTTTAATTGCTGATTTATCGGCAGCTTTACCCAGTACATAGTTACCGAGTGTACAACCGATACCAAACATTACCATTGCGATAGAAATAGTATACGGAGCTGTTTTTGTTACCACTAATATGGTGTCGGCAATGTAAGTATAAATACAAAACACTCCGCCAAAGCCAATAATTACAATACCCAAAATGGACCAAACCAGTTTATTTTTAAGTACGCCAAACTCGTTTAGTAAGTTAGAAGGCTTAGCGTTATCGATACTAGGCACTACTTTATAAACAAAAACAAAAGCAATAAAGGCCAGTACTGCAGCGCCAGCTAAACAATAACGCCAACTTAAATTTTGACCTACAAGTGTAACTATAGGCACGCCAACAATAGTAGCCACAGTTAAACCCATAAACACCTTAGACATAAAGCTTGCACGCTTACCTTTTGGGGCAATATCTGATGCTAATAAAATAGCAGCACCAAAATATGCACCATGAGGTAAGCCACTTAAAAATCTAAATATTACAAGCTGCTCAAGCGACGTTGCCATCGCGCTTAACCCGTTTGAGATAAACATTAAGCTTATAAAAATGAGCAATGCTTTGCGCTTTCTCATATTAGCAGTAGTGAGCATTAAAATAGGGGCGCCAACTACAACACCAATGGCGTAAGCACTAATTGCGTAACCACTTTGTGAGGGCGTTGAGCCAAATGTTTCGCTAATTAGTGGCAGCATAGGCATCATCGAAAACTCAGATAATCCTAAAATAAATGTGCCAAGTGCTAATACGAGTAAAATAGCGGTTCTGTTAAGTTGACTAGATGCCGACGTTACATCTGATGTCATAGATGATCCCTTAAGATTTAATTTTAAAAGTGAAACAGCACAATAAATTCTGAATAGAAAATATTATATGTATGCTTAAATTTTGGTGTGAGAGGGTAGTCTGTGAGAGTGCTATTTTAAGTTAAAAAAAGTACAGAGTCATGCATAAATTAGTGTTTTTGTTAGGTTTTTGAAATGTTAATTAGAAGAAAATACTACTTAAAATTTATAAAATAAAAAAACTATTTATAAAGCATGCATCTATAAGGTGTTAAATATTCGCCGAAAGGTTATTTAGAGCTTATATTTACAGTATAGTTACATATTTGTTTAACGTTATTCTGCTAATGTTTTTACTAATTTACTCCTTAAGGTTTTTATATGTTTGGTATTTCTAAAAGAAACGCAAAAATTGAAGAAATGGAGCTTCAATTAATTCAAAAACAGTCTATCTTGTCGGCAATTAACAAGCATGTGGCTTATATAGAGTTTACACCTGAAGGAATAATATTAGACGCAAATCAGTTATTTCTAGCTACTGTTGGTTACAACAAAGAGCAAATAATTGGCAAACATCATCGCATGTTTTGCGAACCTGAATATGCAAAGTCAGACGAATATAGCCAATTTTGGCAAGCATTAAAAACCGGAGATTCTAAATCAGGATCGTTTTTAAGATACAAAGCTAATGGCGATAAGCTTTGGCTTGAGGCAACTTACTTTCCTGTAGAAGAGCATGGCGTAGTCACTAAAGTGATTAAAATAGCCTCTGATATTACGACTAGTTACATACAACGAAAGGCACAAGAAGCGATAGCTAGTGCACTCGATAAAGCATTGGCTACAATAGAGTTTACCCCACAAGGTAATATTTTAAGCGCAAATCAAAACTTTTTAGCGACAGTAGGCTACAGCTTAAAAGATATTGTAGGTAAACATCATAAAATGTTTTGTACTGAAGTGTTTTATGAGAAAAACCCACACTTTTGGAATGAATTAGCGCAGGGGCAGTTTAAGTCAGGAAAATTTAAACGTATTGCCGCCGACGGCTCAGAAATTTGGCTAGAAGCTACTTATAACCCAATATTAGATAGCAAAGGTAATGTAATTAAAATAATTAAGTTTGCATCAAATATTACTGATCGTATACACAATAATAATGCAGTGACTGAAGCCGCTGCAATCNCGGCGGTAGCTACAGCGCAAACCGCTAAAAAAGGTTCTGAGATACTACAAAGTTCTGTTGCAAACTCAGATGCCATTGTAAGCCAAGTTCTTAAGTCAGTTGATTTAATTAAAAATCTTAATGAACAATCAGCTGTAATAGGCTCCATTGTTTCTACAATCAGCAGCATTGCTGATCAAACTAATTTACTTGCACTCAATGCTGCTATTGAAGCTGCACGTGCTGGTGAATACGGTCGAGGTTTTGCTGTAGTAGCTGACGAAGTAAGGCAACTTGCAGCCAGTACGAGTAGTTCAACTAATGAAATAGCGACCGTTGTTAAAAATAACCAAGAGCTCACTAATGATATATCAAGGCAAATTACGTCGGTTTCAGACTCTTCAGAGCAAGGCCGAGAGCTTATTGCGAATGTATCTGAGGTTATTAAAGAGATTGAGCGAGGGGCTGATATTGTTTCTCAAACAGTCGCTGAGTTAAATACTTAATTTATTATATGACCTTTTAGATTAAACACGCCTAACAACATTCAAAATTGATAAAGTGCGACAATATGTCGCGCTTTTGCTTTTGCAGTTCACACTATAATTACGCCAATTATTACAGTGGCATAAATTAACAATGGTTTATAAAAGCAAAACTCAAAAAACTTACTTACTTTCCCCTGTCGCACTTTTTATTAGCGGTGTGCTATCTACTTTTGCATTTGCCGACGATACGTCTTTAGAAGTAATTGAAGTACACGGACATGCTCAAAATAAGCACTTAGCACTTGGTTCGTCAGAATCGTTATTAAGTGATTTAGGTGTCGACTTTTCAGCTGCGGGCGGCGTATCTAACCTACCTATTTTAAATGGTTTAATGGGCGACAGAGTTAAAGTGTTAATTGATGGCGCAGATGTAACCGCTGCATGCGCTAATCATATGAACCCGCCACTTTCGTATATCTCGGCTAATCAAATTACGTCTTATAATGTGGTTGCAGGCGTGTCGCCAGTGAGTGCGGGCGGCGATAATATTGCTGGCGTAATAAGCGTTAATTCTATTTCACCACAGTATAGCGATAGCAATGAATTAGGTTGGCACTCAGGTTATGTGTCAGCAAAGTACAGTAGTGTTGATAACGGACGTAAGCTTGGCGTAGGTGCACGTTTAGCAAGTGACAAGTTTAGTCTTAATTACCAGGGGTCGTTTAGTGATGCAGGTAGTTATGAAGACGGTAACGGCGATGTAGTGTTAGATACATTGTATCGAGCACAAAATCATAGTTTAACCGCAGCTATGCGCGATGATAAACAGCAATTAGTTATAAAGCTAACGCATCAAAAAATCCCATATCAGGGATTTGCAAATCAGTATATGGATATGACCGATAACACCAGCTACGGTGCAATAGCTCAATACAAACGCTCCTTTGAAAACAGCGAGCTTGAAGGGCAAGTCAACTGGCATAGCGTAAAGCACGAAATGGGTTTTTTCAGTGAAGAAAAAACAGGCATGATGCCAATGAAAACTGATGCACAAGATATAAGTTCGCAGTTAAAATGGCGTATTGCGCTAGATAAAAACAGCAGTATTTTACTCGGCCAAGAATATTACAATTACAGCGTTGATGATTGGTGGCCAGGTATTGAAGGCTCAACCATGATGGGACCAAACGATTACGTAAATATAAATAATGGCAAACGAGAGCGCATAGCAGCATTTGCTGAATATGAGAACCCAATAAATACAAAACTGTGGTTAAACGCAGGCGTACGTATTGAAAGTATTAATACCCAAGTAGGTGAGGTTCAGCCTTACAACGACGGTATGAGCATGATGGATATGGACGATATGAGCAGTATGGATACTATGACCATGAGCGATACGTCTACAGATAATACAGTTGCTGCACAGAACTTTAATGCTGGCGACAGAGATAAAACCGACACTATAGTTGATGCTAACTTATTAATTAACTACCAAATAACAAATTATGATGAGCTGCAATTTGGTCTTGCCCGTAAAAACCGCGCGCCTAATTTATACGAGCGATACAGCTGGGGCGTAAGTAATATGGCAACCACCATGATTGGTTGGTATGGCGATGGTAATGGCTATATTGGTAACCCTGATTTAGACGTTGAAACAGCGCATACTTTAAGTGCTACTTATATTAAATCGGCTAAAGATGACCGTTGGCGATTAAGCACCAATGTTTGGTATACCGATGTGAATGATTATATTGATGCTGATATTGTAAGAAGCTTCAATAGTTATGACTTGGACAACACTGCGCGTAACATTTTGCAGTTTACTAATGTAGATGCCATTTTATATGGTGCTAAAATAGATTTAACAGCCAATATTTATGAATCTAAGGATTTAGGTAACTGGCAGTTACACGCTAATGTTACTAATACGAGAGGCAAGCGCGACGATACTAACCAGCCGCTTTATCAAATTAAACCACTGCAAACCCAGCTAGGTATTAGCCAGCAAATAGGTCGGTTTGAAAACGCATTATCTTGGCAGTGGGTAGATACTAAAAGCCGTGTAAATAATAATCGTTTTGAAAACCAAACAGACAGCTACAGCTTGGTTAATTTAAGCTCAAAAGCCACATGGGATTCATTAACGCTAAGCGCAGAAGTGAGTAACGTGTTTGATGAGTACTACCAACTCCCACTAGGCGGCGTAAGTATTGCAGCACTTAAACAAGATAGCAGCAACGGGTTTGAACAACTTGCTGGGCAGGGGCGTTCATTTAATGTAAGCATTAGTTACGCGTTTTAACTAAATTAAATTTTAAAATAAAGTAAAAGCCATAACTGTGTTATGGCTTTTTTCATACGCTTTAATATGTAAGCCGTAAACTTATTTTTATGAAATATTTGTACGCAAAAAGCGTTCTATTAAGCACGCTTGTACTAATTTTACAGCGTTATTTTAAGGCAATGCAGTAAAAAGCAGTAACTTGTTCATCACCCAATGATTAGGAAATACAGTGTTTAAGCAATTTAAAAATAAAGTGATGGGTGCGCCAACAGCTATGGCCGGTTTAGCTTTGGGTATTGCCAGTATGGGGGGGACATGGGAAAACGTTTTTAATTTAAACTCCCAAGGGCAATTTTTGGGAGCGGTATTAGCTGGCGTATTAGTTTTACTTTTGGCTGCTAAGTTTTTACTACACCCTCATTTATTAAAAGCCGATTTAGCACACCCAGTTGCAGGAAGTGTGATCCCTACATTTGCAATGGCTAATCTTGTTATTTCAAACTCAATTGGGCAATTTAACCCATTGGCTGGTGATATTATGTGGGTTTTAGCTTTTGTGCTGCATCTCACATTTTTGGTGAGCTTTTTATACCAGCGAGCAAAAAAGTTTAACTTTGAGGATATGGCGCCCAGCTGGTTTGTGCCACCAGTAGGGATAATTATTGCAGATGTTACTTTTTCGGGAAATCCGACATTAGCGTGGTTAGCTTATAGTGCGCTGGTTATTGGTATATCAACGTACGCGATAATGCTGCCAATTATGTTTTATCGTTTTTTATTAGCCTTAAAAAGTGACTACGAAATACAGCCAACACTTGCCATTTTAGCTGCGCCTGCCAGTTTAACATTAGCGGGGTATTTTCATATTGTAGCTAATCCATCACTTGTTATAGTGGGGGCATTATTTATATTAGCGATAATAAAAACACTGATTGTTTATGTGTTATTTATAAAGTTATTAAGCAGACCTTTTACGCCGAGCTACGCTGCTTTTACATTTCCAATGGTTATTGGGGCAACTGCATTATTTAAAATGGCTGATTGGATGCAAAGTATAAACCTCGCAATGCCATATGTAGATACAGTTAATTACTTAGCCACGTTTGAACTTATAGTTGCCACGACAGTGGTATGTTATGTAAGTGGTCGCTACTTTTGCCACTTTAAATTATCAAAGCAACAGGTAACATAAAGCTACTCTTGGGTTGCCTGTGGCTCATTACTTTCTTGTTCAGCTAGTTTTTCGCGCTCAGCTTTTGATACATAAGACGGTTTGTTGCTTTTATGCAATTTAGCGTTAGTGCGTTTATCTTTTTTTTGAAATTTAGTGACGATTTTTTTACGACGGTTCACAATTAAATACCCTGTTAATTTTAAGTCGCGCATTATACAGTCATCCTCATAAAAGCTGCTATATAAATATTTAACATGAACTCTGGGCAAGAGATTTACTTGGCCTATTGCAAGTAAGTTCAACGCAGTTAGCGCTGAAAATAGCTGCTTGAGATAGATTTATTATCCAGAGTTCCGGTTATTTACCTTAAGTTACCTGTGTGTTTGGCGTAAAGAGCTATAAGTAGGCACTTCATAGCGTTATAATTACCGCTCTTAGTTATTAATTAAATGGGAATTGTTTTGAAAAAGTTAGCTTTAGCCAGTATTGCTTTATTTGCATTTGGCGCTCATGCGCAGTTAAATAAAAATATTGATAGCGTTGCCGATTACGCAGTAAATACCTACCAAAATGCTCAAATACACACACTAACTAACTTAGTGGCTTTTCCGACGGTTAATAAAAGCGACATTAGCACTCCTCAAAATCCCGATTTTATTGGCTTTAAAGCACTTTTAAAAATGAAAGCCGCAGAGCTTGGTTTTGACTACCAAGATTTAGGCTACACCGTATTAATTGGTATGGGCGAGCAAAGCGAAAAAGTAACGGTAGTAACCCACGGCGACGTGCAACCTGCTAATGCAAGCAAATGGAAACAAAGCCCTTTTATTATTGATACATCTGAACCGGGTAAATTAGTTGGTCGTGGTACTGAGGACGACAAAGGTGCAATAGCAACAGCGCTTTACGCCATGAAAGCAATTAAAGATAAAGGCATAGAGCTTGATAACCGCATAGAGCTGATGATTTACCTAGCTGAGGAATCTGACTGGGGCCCATTGACCGAGTTCATGAAAACTTACGATCAACCAAAGTATGCCGTAACCATTGATGCATCATACCCTGTAGTGGTTGCCGAGAAAGGCTGGAGCTTAATTGCACCTACTTTTAATGCAACATCACCACAAACGGGTTTATATGTAAAGGATGTAACTGGTGGTGCGTTTAGAAGTCAAATTCCAGAAGATGCCAGCTTAGTGCTTCACAATGCAGACGCGGCACTTATTAATACATTAAAAGCAAAAGCTAAAACATTAAATAAAGTTGAATTTAACTTTAGTGAAAAAAGTAATGGCTTAGCAATAAGCGTTAAAGGTATGTCGGCGCATTCATCTGAGCCGGAGTCGGGTATAAATGCTATTGCTTATTTAGCTGAGTTATTTAAAGGTGTGGAGCTTGAAAATAACAGTGACGGCGAGCTAATCGACTTTGTGAATCAGTTAATTGGTTTAGACATTCACGGTAAACAATTTGGCGAAATAGCTTACAAGCACGACTTTATGGGCCCAATGACAGTGGCACCAACCGTTATTGAGCGCGATGGTAATGCGCTAACACTTGCTGTAAATGCACGTCGTCCAATGGGTAAAGATGAAGCTGTATTACAAAAGCAAATTGATGATGCACTCGCTAATTGGCAAGCTACTAACAATGTAACACTTGCTAACATAGAAACAATTATTGGCACACCTATGCTACTTGATGGCGCGCCACATGCGCAAAAGCTGCTTGATATTTTCAAGCATTTTACGGGCGACGAAAAAGCTGACTTTGTATCAATAGGTGGTGGCACTAACGCAAAGCTGTTTGATAATGCGGTATCGTTTGGCCCTTCAATGCCGGGTAAGCGCTACACAGGTCACTCAGAGCATGAATTTATGACACTTGAGCAACTTGAACTGAATTTACGTATGTACACAGCAATGATGATAGAGCTTGGTAATATGTAGTTATAGTTGTTTAGTAAAAGCCGCCTTGGTTAACTGAGCAGACCCAGCAAGGCGGCTTTTTTTGTGTTTATTAAAACTGGGCTACAAAGCTAAGGTTGTATACATCGTAGTTATCATTATCAGTGTAATTAGCTGTGAAGTAGTAGCTATCATTAATAAAGTACTTACCTTCAATAACTAAATCAGAGTCGTTTGAGCCAATACCGACTGCAACATGTTTATTGAAGTAATAGTTTGCGAGCACATTAAAAACTGAGTCGTCGCCAACATCTAGATAGTCAACATTTACAGCAAAATAGCTGTCATCATAAAGATGGGCAAAGTAACGTGATGATAGGTCCCACGACTCTGTTTCATCATCTGTTTCAACAGTAAAACCAATGTAGTCGGTGTCGTTAATTTCATGATTATACTGAGCTTTAAACAAATAAACTGTATCGCTATATTCATAATCTAACATACGTACAGATACTTTTAGTGAATCAGCAAATAAGTAACCTAAACCTAGTGAATAGTTGTCGGCATCACCAATATTAGGTAGTTCAAAAGTTGCAAAAGCATTGCCGTAAAAACCTTCTCCAAAAATACCTTTTCCACTATAACCATCTGAATTAAAATAATTTAAGCCTATATTGCTATCTGTATCTAAGTAGCCAAAATCATCCCACACACCTGAATTTTGCTGCTTCTCAAAGTAATAGTGAGTTGATAACCCGTACACATCATCGTTGTAATAATCAGAATCAATTTTTGCGTAGTTTATAGAGTTAAACCATTGTTTTGATTCTGACTGCTCAGCGTTTACAGACGCTGTGCAGCTAAGTGTGAGTAAAGTGAGTGGCATTAAAAAGCGCATAAGTATCCCTTCTTATAATTGAGTAAACTTGTTACTAAAATGGGTATTATATTAATGCAGTTTTATAAGGAAATTAAATAATTGTAATAAAGTGTTTGCATATTGTAGGTTTTCCTAATTAAAAACGTAGGTTACCTCAGGCAAGTTTTCGAAGCTTGGTTTGGCAAATAAATACCCTTGCATAAGCTCAACACCTGCGTTTTTTAGCCACTTATATTCTTCTACTGTTTCAATTCCTTCAGCCAGTGCGGTAATGTTTAAGTCGCGAAACATATTTAAGCAATGAGTTACTATTAATTGGCGTTTTTTATCGTTGTTAATATTGCGTATGAGCGCCATATCAAGCTTGATAATATCTGTTTGAAAGTCAGCCAGTAGATTTAAACCAGAATAACCTGCACCAAAGTCATCGGTAGCCGTTTTAAATCCGAGAGACTGGTAGTAATCAACAACGCGTTTAATGTGTGCGGTGTCTTCTATTTTTTCTACTTCAGTAAATTCAAACATAATATTTTGAATAGGAAAGTTATACTTTTTTGCAGCTTCTAGTGTGGTGCGTATACATCGTTCTGGTTTATAAATAGCATTAGGTAAAAAATTAATACTTAGCATTGATGTTATGCCCAGCTTTGCGGCTAGTTGAATGGCTTTAATACGGCAAAGCTGATCAAATGCATAGCGGTTGTCTTCATTCACTTTTGAAATAATTGAATAAGCAGACTCGCCATTTAAACCTCTAACCAATGCTTCATAGCCATAAATTAGGCGAGTTTTACAGTTTATAATCGGTTGAAAAGCCATAGAAAAATCAAATTCAAGATCGTTGGCGTCAGCACAATTACTACATGTCACTTTTTCACAATCTTTTGATTTTTCGATCACTTAGTTCACCCTCTGATGTTTATTTTTAAAGTTAGTTGAGGGTAGATCCTAACACAAATAGATTAAAGTATTAGTTTATATTTTTTTTAACATAATAAGTGATTGTTTATATGTGAGTAATATGATGACTAATGTCATGCTATTTAATGACATTTGGCAGGGGTTTACATTTCGTTTTTATATAAAAATAGATTTATACATTATCAGGAGGATAAACATGAATACATCAACAACAATATTTCAAAGTTTTAAACAGTATGCAGTTGCTTTAGTGTTTTTAGGATTAATTAATTTAATTACATCACCAAACACCTTATGGGTGATTTGGCCCGCGCTTGGCATGGGGATCGCTTTATTATCTGAAGTCTTAGGTATAAGCAGCTCTAAAAAGGTATCTTGATGATTAGTAAGCCAAGTAATAATTTACTTGGCTTTAATTTAATGTGCTTTATTTACAGTAATCTAAACCTAAATATTTAAAATGCTGATTGAAGTGTCGCATCTAGTGATATTTCGGTATTTAAGAGTTTTGAAATAGGGCAGCTCTTTTTGGTTTGCTCACATAAAGCTTGAAACTGCTCGTTTTGAATATCATCAATACGCGCTTTTACCTCAAGGGCAATATGCGTCACCGAAAAACCATCATCTACTTCATCAAGGCTTACAGTGGCTTTAGTATCAATTTTATCTGCGGTAAAGCCTGCATCACCTAATGCAAGTGAAAGCGCCATACTAAAACATGCACTGTGCGCTGCACCTACTAATTCTTCAGGGTTTGAGCCCGCCTCATCTTCAAAGCGGGTATTAAAACCATAAGGTTGTTTATTAAGCGCGCCACTTTGAGTTGATATGCTACCTTTGCCTGTTTTAATGTCGCCAGACCATGTTGAACTTGCCGTTTTTTTAATCGTCATCATCTTCTCCTTGCTAGAGTGTAAGCTTTTCAGGTTATCTAAGCGTTATTTACAAAATAAACTTATATAAAGCCTTAAAAGCACTAATTACTGATGATGTTGCAAAATAGGCGCCAGTTAATTGTTACCCCTGTTTATTTCGCTTACAGCGCTCTGAACAGTAAATAACGTTATCCCAGTCGCGCTGCCATTTTTTACGCCACGTAAAAGGTTTATTACAAATAGGGCATATTTTTTGAGGTAAGTTTAGTTTTTTGTGCGCCATGCTTACTTAGCCTTACTGTTATTTTTAGTATCCGTTTTACTTTTTGTTCGAGTAACTTTTTGAGTACCCCCAACGTGCTTTTTAAGAATTTTCCCTATGGCACGTTTAACATCGGCTCGCTCACGGTATTGCCATAAGCGTTCGCGTGCTTCTTTTGAGGCCGCTGTTAAATCAAGCATGGGTTCAGGGTAATCCTCCCCTAACTTAAAGTCGTTAAAGAGTGCCTCCATTGGAGTTTGCTCCCAAGGCTGATGTAAATATTCAATAGGGAGTTTTTCAAGCTCGGGGCACCACTTTTTAATAAACGAACCTGTTGGGTCTTGATCTTCTGATTGCTTAATTGGGTTGTAGTGCCTAATGGTATTAATACCTGTGACCGAGGCTTGCATTTGAATTTGCGGATAATGAATCCCTGGCTCAAAATCTAAAAAGTAATTAGCTAGCGGAAAGCTTGCTTGCTGCCAACTTATATTTAAATGATGCGTTACAAAGCTTACAAGCATGGCGCGCATTCTAAAGTTTATATAACCGGTGGCTTTTAAGCAGCGCATGCAAGCGTCAATAATTGGAATACCTGTTTGACCTTGCGCCCAGCGTTCAATATCGTTTTTCACACGTTCATCATCACGATACGGAAATACGTGATAACCCGGATTAAGAGCTAAAAACTCCATAGAGCACTCGCTTTCAAACTTTTGCATAAAGTGGCAGTGCCAATGCAAGCGCGATACAAACGCTGCTAGTGGGCGTTTCCAACCTCTTTTGTCAGGGTGTTTTGAATGATATTCATCAATGGTCATTTGATACACTTGCCTAAGGCTAATGTTCCCCCATGCTAGATAGGGCGAAAGCCGAGAGCAGTGGGTTTGGCTTAAACTTGGGCTCGATATTCCCTTTTGATAACCTTTACCGCGCTCGGCAAAAAAACTCTGCATTACAGTTCGCGCATGCAGTGGGCCACCTTGTTGAAAGCTGTCGTGATCTTGAGTGTAAGCGCTTGGCAGCTCAGGCGCTTGATAGTTATTAAGGGTAATTGTTTTTATACTCTTCCAATTAGGAACAGCAATAGGTGCTTGCATTTTTTGCTGCCAGCGTTCGTTCCAATTATTACGATTTTTTTTGCCGCGAATTACCGCGCCTGTTTGCGACTCTTGCCAATTAATGTTGTTATGCTGGCACCATGCTTTTATTGCCTTATCGCGCTCAAAGGTGTTGTTTAAGCCTATTTCTTGATGGCTAAAAATATTAACTATTTCAAACTGCGTCTTTATCGACTCAAGTAAATCGTTCATATTTAAATTAAATATATAAACACAGGCGTTAAAACGCGCTAGCTGATTATTTAACTCAACTATCGATTGATACACAAAGCGCCAGTGCCGCTCATTGTAGTGTGCATCTTCGAGCAGTAATGGCTCAAAGTTATAAAATAACAGGGTCGGTAAGCCATTACTAAATGCATTTTTTAATGGTTGATGATCGCTAAGACGTAAATCACGTTTAAACCACACGATGTTTATTTTTTCTTTCATACTGGCAATATTAAAACCGTGGCATTATAAATAATAGGACAAAACCAATACGTATTAAATGTAAAAGAAGACTAGTGTAAAAACGATTTTGATATAGGCAACTCATGTTAAGGTGATACTAAAATGAGTCGCCAATAAAAGAAGTATTATAAATAGGGAGAATTACCGTGATAGTTAAGCCATTTTGGCACTTGCAGTCATGTGAGAGTACACCTATTAAAGCTTCACCAATTGCAACTACTTCCATTATCTTTTCCTAAAACTTGCGGGGGTATCGCTTTGTATGACGATACCCTCAGTTAGGGTAAAATTAAAAACGCTTACCAATAGTAAAGCTAAAGACACGAGATATGACAACGCGCGCATTAAATATAATTGATTGATCTGCTACCGTTTCACCTGAGTGAAACTTCCCTCTGATAAGTTTCCTGAGTTATTTAGGTTTTTAACATCGACACGAAGATTTAAGGGTACTCGCCGAGATATCATGGTATGTAGGTAGGGCATCAAAGGCTCCAAACGTTGCTACTGTTTTGGCTCCGCATTTAGTAGCAAAGTCGATAGCCTTTGAAACGTTAGTAAAGTTATTTGCCCAGTCAGTAAATTCTGTTTTATTACTCACTAGCGAAGATATTTGATATAAAAAACCACCTACAAACGCATCGCCTGCAGCTGTGGTATCCACAACATATGCCTTAGGGCAAGGATAAGTACCACTAAATGAGCTAGATGAAAAAGTAATAGGCTCGCCACCATCGGTCATTAAAACTAAAGCTACGCCACTATCTACCCAACTTCTAATAGTGGTATCAATATGCTCTATTCCATAAAGCGAGATCAGCTCATCTTTACTCGCTTTAATAACATCAACTGTTTTAGCAACATCCTCAATAACAGATTTAGCTGTGAGTGGTTCATCCCAGAAGGCTGAACGAAAGTTAATGTCAAAGCATGTAACCGAGCCTGATTCTTTAAAGTGTTTTAGCGCATGTAAGGTTGTATTTAATACTAAAGGTTTTGCAAAAGAGCCTGAACAAAAACTCACAATTTTAGGTGTTGAAAATAAAGAGGGCTCTAAATCGGTTATTTGTAAATCGTAATGTGCAGCATCTTTATCGTAAAATTCAAATGTACGTTCACCGTTTTCATCCAACGATACGAACGCGAGTGCCGTCTTCCCTTTTTTTGAAAAGCCAACATAAGATGTGTTTACATTATACATTTTGAGTGCATTTATTAAAAAGCGACCAAATTTATCATTGCCTACTTTACCAAGCAAATAACTTGAACCACCAAGCTTTGCTACGGCTACAGCAACATTAGCGGGTGCGCCTCCGGCAAACTGTGTGAAGTCTAGTTCGCTATTTGATGCCTTATTGTGCATGCAGTCATGTGAGAGTATATCTATTAAAGCTTCACCAATTGCAACTACTTCCATTATATTTTCCTAAAAATTGCGAGGGTATCGCTTTGCATGACGATACCCTAGATTAGAGTAAAATTAAAAACGCTTACCAATAGTAAGGCTAAAGGTACGAGGTAAGACAACGCGCGCATTAAATGTAGTTGCTTGACCTGCTACCGTTTCACCTGCGCGAGGATCCCCCTCTGATAAGCCTTCTGAGTTATTTAGGTTTTTAACATCGGCACGAAGGTAATAACCGTCTTCGTTTTCAAGGGATAAACCAAGGTTTAACATGCCATACATAGGCAGTTCTGCTGTGTTGGCGTCGTCGGCATAACGTTTACCGCTCCATGAGTAGCTACCATGAATAGCTGCCATACCCCACGAAAAATCTTCAAACTGATAGCTACTAGTTAATTGGCCAAAGTGCTTAGGCACACGTACAGGTAAGTTGCCGTTTATATCAATAGAGGCAGAGCTTCCATTAGCATCCAAGTATTGCGCCGCTGGTGTGTTTACAAATTCGGGTGATTGGTACGTTGCAGATACACCAATGCGCCAGTCTTGGGTGATTTGCAGGTTAAATTCGGCTTCTACACCTAAGGTTTCTGTGTTTCTAAAGGCTTGACGTTGCACTACTTGACCATTTTCAACAGTAGGTACATTAAAGAATAAATCATCCGCAGCGGCGAAGTAACCGGTTACAAATGCTGCGACATCACCTTCGTTATATTTAATGCCCACCTCGGCCATTACCGTTGAAGCTGGTTGTGTTTCGCGTCTCTCAGAGTTATTAAATTGATTAATTTCCTCTTGACTAGTTAGGTTGGTAATCGCCATGTATTTATCTACATCAGGCATACGAAAACCATCTGCATATCGAGTGAATACCGCTAAGTCGTCGTTAAATTTGTAGTTAGCTGCAATTGTCCATGCCATTTCGTTGTATTCAACATCAAAGTTTCGGTAAGTCCCATCACCAAAGGGCAGGGTAATATTCCCATTGACGGTATCAGTATCGCTGGCAAAACTGTCAATTGTGTAATTAGCTTGGTTTTGCGCTTCCCCATCTGCTTTGAGGGTTTCGTACCTTAGGCCCAGATTAAACGACACATCTTCAAGCTCGTATTCAAAGTCAGCAAAGGGCGCAAGGGTATTTTCACTATAAACAATATCGGCAAAACCATGTGATCCAGCCTGAATACCTTTGTAAGTACCGCTGGCAATGTCAAGACCTTGTGCATCTGTAAATACAACATCTAAGCGCTGCGGCAGGGGCTCTACTGATTGCAGTGTATTAATTCGATAGTCGGTAACATGGCCATTAATATTAGAGAAGAATAAGCCAAAATTAGCATAAAGAGTCCCTTCGCCTACATCATCAAAGGTGTAGTTGAATCTGGTTTCGTTTTGAAAGTTATCGCCTTCAAAACGTCTATGCCAAAAGCCTGCGTTTATTCCGTATCCATTGGTGTTGTAGGTATTTACGTTGCTTGAATCAGCCAATACAAAGCCGTTTCCTGCATCGCGTATATCGTAACTTAGGTTACCATCAACCATGGCACCTGCAAGGACATCAGTATTTGCAGCATATATAGCTTGTGCTTTACTAGCTAACGATTCGGCGTTACCTACGTTAATGATGCCGGTAAAGGTTGTTAGCATATCGGTATAACGCATTTGATTTGAAAAGACTAAGTTTTCGTTGATTTCAATTTCGGTTGTATTGCCAAAGTAGGTCACATTAGCGTAGTTACCATCTGCAATATCCAAATCAATGTCGCCGCTTGGGGTGTTATTAAGAGTTAATAAACGCGCACCTGCTGAGTTACCGGTGGTGCCATCTCTGATATCCATCCCGCCTGGGATTGTTTTAGCATTGGTGGTTGAGCCTATTAATGGCTGAGGAATAAAAAAGAATGATCTATCGTTTTGTTTATTAAACTCAAAGCGGGTAAAGCCGCTGCCATCTTTAAAAAAGTGCTTAATATTACCATTAAGCTCACCACCTTGGTTAGCTGTATACCCCGGATCGCGTGCGGAGTCATCCTTGCGATACCAAGCGCCAACAGCATAGGTTGTCTGATCGTCTATTGATCCGCTAACCCAACCTTGTCCACCTAGGCGGTTGTTGCTGTTGGTTTCAAAAAACACATCACCTTGGGTATCATCGGAGCCTTCACGAGAAATAAAATTAATAAACCCAGCTGGCGCGCTACCAACAAAAATTGACGAGGCACCACCACGAATAGCTTCAACGCTGCCAACAAAATTAGACAAACGGGTAAAGCGATCATTTTGAGTAAATAAAATATCTTGATTATAAAACACGGTCATACCATCACGAAGTAGTGCTGTAAACTCTGTTTGCGTTGATAACGGAAAGCCTCGTGGGGCTACGTTGTTACCGGTTTCTCCACCGGTGTCTTCGGCATGAAAACCAGGAATACTTCGCACTAATTCAGCAACACTGTGCGGAGCCAATTGCTCTAACTTTGCTTCGTTAAAGGTAGTTATTGCATTAGTTGATTCGATTTTCTCTTTTGGCCGAGATGTTCCCGTTACAATGATGCGCTCAAACCCTAAATCACTTTTTGCTTCTTGTTGCTCTTGTGACAAGACGCTAGGGGATATGGATAGACCTACAGCGACTGCAATTAGAGTCATTTTTGCTGATACTTTCATTTTTCTGTTCTCTCTTTGTTGTGTGTGTATACAAATTTGCGGTTTTATTAATCAAACATGTCAGTGTTATCAAATTTGTAAATAGAATGTAGAGAACTTAAAATAATAAATCAACTATTATTACTTATTATTTTTTGTACAGCTTTTTGATTGTTTAAGTGAATTTTTTACCTCTGATAAAAAATAAATAAGCAGCCAACGTTACCGATGGCTGCTTTTTAACTTTAAAGTATATTAGTGGTGTGAAAGGCTTGCGTGATCTTGAGAAAAGTTGATAAGTAACGGAAGGTTAGCGCAGCCTACTGATTGAGCCTTGGCGCCAATAGAGCCACTTTGTACTTCACAGCGATTAATACCGCGATGATCAGCCTGGCTCAATTTTAACTTTGTTGCCAAAACTATTTTTTCTCTGACATTGATAGGAATGGCGCCATCAATGACAATTGCCTCAAAATCAAAAATAGCTAAAGAACACAATGCCGCGTAGGCGAGGCCATCTGCAACTTGGTCTATCCACTTATCGAGTACGGGGCCTAAGTCTCCCCAATACTCTTTTGAACTCCATAGTATGTCAGTATTGTAGCCATCACCTTTGAGCATTTTTTCGAGAATATACAGTGATGATTGCATAATAAGTTGTTGGGAGGTTAGTTGTCCTTCACTATTAAGCATAGGCCTAGGTAATGAACCTATAGCGCCGGCATTACCTTTTTTACCAGTAAATAAGGTTTCGTTTATAACAACTCCACCACCAATAAAAGTACCAATAAAAATATATAAAAAATCGCTAAAACGAGCAGGATTACCAAAGCTTAATTCAGCTGAACAAGCAGCGGTATCATCATTACATACATACACGGGAAGGTGTACAATTTGATTTATTTTTTCTTTAAAATCAAAAGACTTCCATTCATTCAATACTGTTTTTGGAGCGCCGGCTTCTTCTGTCCAGTTCCAAATTTCGTAAGGGGTTGCAACACCCACACCTAAGATACGCTTGGCTAATTCGTCACTTAAGCTCATTTTAAGTACGCTGATCCCTTTCTCTAAAAAGGTTAGCAAGCTCTGTACTGTGGGGTAAGCGCAGTTTTCGTGCAAAGTTGCGCGTATATTTCCTACTAAGTCAATCAGGGTTAAATCAAAACTGCGACGACCTACTTTTAAGCCAATTCCAAATGCACCATCTGGATTTAACGCAAATGGGATGGTTGGTTGGCCAACCCTGCCACGCTGCGGGTCTTTCCGTATTAATAACGATTCTGCTTCTAAGCTATTGATAATTACTGTGACGGCCTGTGCTGAAAGTCCTGTTTTTTGTGCTATTTCAGCTTTTGGAGCACTACCGTGTTGGCGAATTAATGACATAATTCGGCGTTCATTATGAGCACGCAGGCCAGATTGGCTTCGGCCTTCTTGTAAAGAGAGTCGAGGGTTTTTAGATTTGATAATTATTCCTACCTAGTTGTTATTATCTTGAATAACCTGATTAATTGTACACCGAGTGTGTGTAATTGGCGACTATATTAGCTTTATTGCCGGGTTCACTTCTTATTATTAAATTTACGACAGAGTATAAATAAGTCACAGGAGGTTAATAAATAACTATAGTTGATTTATTGACGGAATGATATTTAACTGGTTAAATGCTTTACTTAACATTAACAACTGAGACACGGCAATGACCACACACACACACACACAAACACCTCTTGTCTCCAAGGAGATGGTGGTTCCCTTTATTTTACTTGTTCTGTGCTTTGCTGCATGGGGAGCTGCGGCAAACATGACTGATCCGCTAGTAAAAGTGTTTAGTAAAATTTTTACTATGTCGTCAGTGCAGTCTGCATTGGTACAATTTAGCTACTATGGAGCTTACTTTTGCCTAGCTATTCCGGCGGCATATATCAATAAACGCTTTTCGTATAAAACAGGTGTGTTAACCGGTTTAGGGATGGCTGCAATCGGAGCATTTTTGTTTTATCCCGCCAGCCAAGCAATGACTTATGGTTTTTTTTTAGTGGCTTTGTTTGTGTTAGCTGGAGGCTTATCTATTTTAGAGACATCAGCAAACCCTTATGTAATGGGAATGGGCACCCAACAAGGTGCAACTCGCAGGTTGAATTTGGCGCAATCATTTAACCCTGTCGGTACTAACATTGGTGTTTTTTTAGCCGCTACCCTTATTTTACCGAAGCTCAATACCGCAACCTCTGGTGAGCGCACAAATATGAATAGTGAGCAATTAACTAGCATTATAAGCGCAGAACTTGATGCAGTTATGGTGCCTTATGTTGGTATGGCTTGTGTGTTGGTTTTTATTTGGTTGGCAATTGCGTTTACTAAAACCCCTAATTTTTGTAAGCAAAAAAAAGTCTCTAAGCATGTAGAATTTAGTGCAACGTTTAAGCGTTTGTTTAAAAATACCCATTACCGCTTTGGTGTTATCGCCCAGTTTTTTAATGTTGCGGCGCAAACTTGTGTATGGACATTTACCATCCAGTACGTAATGGAGGCACTCGATACAAATGAAGTTACTGGGGGAAGTATTTTACAATACAGTATGATCACCTTTTTAGTTTCTCGATTTGTAATGACCTGGCTTATGGGATTTATTCGTCCTGCCAAACTGTTAATGGCAACCTCTATTATTGCAATGCTGCTGTGTTTTTATATGGTGAAAATGCCAAATATAAGTGGTGTATGGGCGCTGGTAAGTATATCGGCTTGCTTGTCGTTAATGTTTCCAACTATTTACGCGATTTCACTACATGGGTTAGGCGATGATGCAAAACTAGGTGCTGCTGGTTTAGTAATGGCTATTTTAGGTGGAGCGATAGTTCCTGTATTCCAAGCTGTGTTTATTGATACATACAGTGTCGCGTTTTCTTATGTTGTGCCGGCGGGGTGTTTTATTATTGTTGCAGCTTATGCTGCATTTGATTTAAAAACAAAAGTCAGAGTATTCAATAATGTAGCGCCTTGCTAAATGGATTGAAAACCGAGTCTGAAGGCTCGGTTTTACTTTTAACTTTTCTCATTTGTAAATCTTCTTTAACCCCAACCTTCATCGGATTAAGATATTAGGCATGTTGATATTCTTATTTAGTTGAAAAAATATGTTTTTAGATCTCACCGAAAATACCAACCAAAATGTTTACTCTTACTTAGTAGGCGGTATCAGCCCAAGGCCTATCGCATGGATAAGTACATTAAATAGCGAAGGTAGTGCAAATATTGCGCCTTATTCATTTTTTACTGTGGCTAGTTGCAAGCCAGCTGTTTTAAGTGTTACGCAAGTAAACCCTAGTGATAAAACGAATAAAGATACGCTTAGTAATCTAATGGCAACTAAAGAATGTGTGGTTAATATTGTCAGCCAAGAGCTAGTTGAAAAAATGAATCAAAGTTGTGCAAATTATCCTAGTGATATAAGCGAATTTGATGCAGCTAACATTGCCCAAGCTCCAAGTAAGTTAGTTAACGCGCCAAGCGTTGCCGATTCAAAAGTACGGTTTGAATGTAAGTTACGCGAAGTTATTAGTATTTCAAATGAGCCTGGCGGTGGAAAAATGATGTTGCTGGATGTAGTGGGTATTTGTATAGACGATGAAGTGATGAGTGGTGGCTATATTGACCCTGAATTATTAAATGCAGTGGGCAAAATGGGCGGCGATTACTTTAGTACAACCAAAGATAAGTTTTTGCTTAAAAGGCCACAGTTGTGAAATAATCGTTTACTTAGGAATACAATAATAAAAGGATTTACGAATGTTTAAGTTCATTTTCACTTTGTTAATTGCTTTGCAAAGTTTTGGCTCTTTTGCCACACAAGATAAAAAACTCCCTATAGAAGTTTTTGCAGGGTTAAAAGATTTTAGCCAAGTTAAGCTATCTCCAAATGGTAAGAACCTCGCTTTTGTAAGAAATCATCAAGGGACTTTAATCTTAATGGTTAAAAACTTGGAGACGGGGGTTACTACACCAATTATAAACTCAAATAACCATACAGTGTTTTTTGATTGGTATAACTGGGCAAATGATGACGTACTATTACTTGGTGCTCGCTATATAAAATATCAGTTTGGCGGAGTTAAATATACATCAACGCTTATGTATGCGTATAACTTTAAAAATGATAAAGGTCTTAAATTAGCTTTTAAAGCCAACACAGTAAGAGATGAAATCCAGCCACAATATTCAGACCGAATTGTTAGTTTTTTACCTGAAAAAGAAAATAAAATTTTAGTTCAAGGGGATTTTAAAATAGCAAATACCCCAGCAGTTTATGAGTTAGATTTGACCACATTACGTAAGACCCAAATACAAAGGCCACGCAGTAATGTTGTTACTTGGTTTGCCGATAGGCAAGGTAAAGTTCGTATTGCAAAAAAAATGGACGATACGCAATTTACTTACGATTATTTTGATGAGAATAAACAGTCGTGGGAAACTTTATTTGATTATGAGGTTTTTAGTAAGCAAAGTATTTCTATATTAGGGTTTGATAAAGACTCTAATTTTTTATACATCACTGCGTTACATGAGGGGCGCGATGCATTATTTAAACTCAATTTAACGACTAAAGCTCGCGAGCTAATTTACAGTAATAGTAAATATGATTTTGATGGGTCTATTTTTTATTCACAACAAACTGGCGAAGTTGCAGGCTTTACTGATTCCCATTTAGATGATGGTATTAAATATTGGGATAAAGACTTAGATAAATTACATCGTTCTTTGCGCGTATCGCTCCCTAAAGATGAATATAAATTAGACATTGTAAGTACCAGTAAAGATCAGCAAAAATATATACTCTATATTAGCTCAGACAAAACGTCGGGTAGTTATTTATTTGGGGATAGAGTAAAAAAGCAGGTGAGTGCAATTGCTGATGTTTATCCGCAAATAGATGCCTCTGTATACAGAGGCAAAAAGCGCATTAGCTACAAGGCAAGAGATGGCTTGAAAATAGAAGGCTATCTAACTCTACCAGTAGAATATAAAGAAGGTGATAAGTTACCAACAATTATATTTCCACATGGCGGCCCCATGGCAAGGGATTATGCTAATTTTGATTACTGGACAGCTTTATTAGCCTATAACGGATATGCTGTTTTACAGCCTAATTTCCGTGGTTCGAGTGGCTATGGGCACGACTTTTTAATGCAGTCAATCCAAGGTTTTGGTTTGGCTATGCAAGATGACTTGCAAGACGGTGCAAACTGGTTAATTGACCAAGGAATAGCACAAGCAGATAGCATTTGTATTGGTGGTGCTAGCTATGGTGGCTATGCAGCGTTAATGGCTGTAATTAAGCACCCAGAAACGTTTAAATGTGCAGCTAGTTTTGCTGGGGTAAGTGATTTACAGTATTTAGTGAGTAAAGCACGACACTTTACAAACAAAAATATCGTTAGAAAGCAGTTTGGAACTGATGATGATTTACTAGAAGCTAATTCTCCAGTGAATTTTGCTAAAAAAATAACAAGACCAATATTGCTTGTACATGGAACTGACGACAGTGTGGTACCTGTTTATCATAGTAGAGAAATGCAGGATGAACTTGATGATGAAGCAAAAGATGTTACTTATATTGAGCTTGAGGATGGCGATCATTACTTATCTTATCAAGAGCACAGAGTTAAAACTCTTCAGGCATTTTTAGACTTTTTTGATAAACATTTGAAAAAAAATAAATAGCCAGACTCCAGTTAAATAGCAAAAAGACAACTTAGGTTGTCTTTTTTTGATCACAATCTTCCTTTGTTTGTGCACATTGTTTGCACTTTTACTTGTTAACTTTGTTTTATTAAACGTTAAAGTAAAGGTTCAAGCATTGAAAACACTTCTTAAAACAAAAGCCGTTAATGCCACTAAGTTATTTGCGTTAAGCGCGCTTTGCATCGCTTTAAGTGCATGTAATAGCGATTCAACAAGTACTGCAACAGACGGCGATACAGTCAGTAATAGTGCTCCAACGGTTGATGCTGGTATTGACCAAACTGTTAATGCGGGCGATACCGTTTATTTAAGTTCAACGGTTGAAGATGACGGTGAAGTATCGGTTAGTTGGTCGCAAACATCAGGCACTACCGTTAGTTTATCTTCAAGTACTGCAACGTCTACAGAGTTTGTTGCACCTGAAGTTTTAACCGATGAAGCACTTGTATTTGAAATCAGTGCAGATGATGGCACAAACGATGTCGTTGTAGATACAGTTATAGTTAATGTTATTGCTTCATCAGACTCAAACTCAGATACAGTTGATAATAGTGCAAAACTTACCAGCTGGTTAATTAACAACGATACAACTTCTACATACATACAAAATAATGGTGCAGTGGTTGAAGATGCTCAATCAGTTGAGGTTGTTAGCGTTACTGAGGAAGATGCTGACGTTGAATACATGTACGTGCAAACAACTGACATTCCTAAATATGATGTAACGCTTACACAAGACCAAGTAGACGCGTTAAATAACCGCCCGCGTGCAGCTACCGATTTTTATAACGGTGTAACTTCTGCAGCAGTAGGGCAAACCATTTCCTTTGGTGAAGATATTGGCTATAACAGCAGCACTGAAAACTGCGATGACACAGGCGGTGCAGGTTATTGGCCTCCAGGACCGGGTTGCCCAACAGAACAAGCGGTTGAAGCGTATTTTCCGCTAACACCTACCGATTTATCTGACACTGAAACTTGCGAAACAGGTTTAGGTACAGTTGGCTTAATGGTTAATGGCACCAGTATATTTAACTGGGGCGATGGTATGAGCTACGGAAATAATATTTGGTATACATTAGCGCCCATTGCTGAGCAATATGATGTTGATGTGTGTGGCGGACATGCTGCTAACGGTGAATATCATCATCATTTTTATACGAGTTGCTTAGCTGATTTACTTGAAGATGATGGCGATGCACATTCACCTATTTATGGTTTTGCAGCTGATGGCTATCCGCTTTATGGTCCTTATGAAAGTAACGGACAACTAGCATTAAGTGGCTGGGAAATGCGAGATTACGGTGCACCTACAAGTGAAGGCGGTTGTGGTACTGAGGGTGAGCGAAGCTGTACCTTAGTTGATCAATACGATGTTAGCCAAGGTACACAAACAAGTGATGCAGGTCCTGCTATTGGCGCACAAGTGACGACGCTCTCTGGTAATACATTAAATGCCGACGATGGGTATTACTTTGAAGATTATTACTACGCACAAAAAACAGTAACCGGTGCTCAATTAGATGAGCATAACGGCCACGATACTAATGATGGTAAGGGTTATCACTACCATATAACACTAACGTTAGACAGTGATGGTAAATTACAGCCTTCTTTTCCTTATCAAATAGGGCCTCGTTTTAAAGGTCAATTAGCCGATAATTCAATTGGTCGCTGTGATACTGGCGAAACAATGGGTCCACCACCGGGAATGTAAGGAGTAACTATGCGTTATTTTAAATACGCATTGATCCTAACAACTGCTGCGCTATTGAGCTTCAAGCTCTTTGCGCAGCAGGAAATGATGGATCATAGCCATATGCCTATAGCAGTGCCAAATGATGCGCCAACCCCGGCATTAAGCCTTAAGTTATTAAAAGATAGTATGTCGGGTTATAACTTAATTTTAGATACGCAGCGTTATGATTTGTCTGTGCCGCCAGAGGGCACGATGAACATGCAACAAATGATGGGCGTGACAACAAACCAGGACACCGGTTTTTTACAAGGTCATGCTCATTTATACATTAATGGGGTTAAAATACAGCGAATTTACGGACAAGCGTTGCATTTACCTGCTAACTTATTTAAAACTGGTATAAATACCGTATCGGTTACTTTAAATAATCATGGTCATATGTATTGGACCGCTCAAGGTAAAAAAATAGTTGCTACGCTGTATGTTAACGACCAAACCAAAGAGTTTATAACATACCGATTTGAAAGCTTTCCTAGCAAGGTTGAAAACACGCATTAATGAAAATTCATAATAAACTTTTTTTAATACTATTTAGTTTTACCTTTAGTGTTATTGCAGGGCTGGTGGTTCTTATACAGTGGAGCATAGGGCAAGGCGTAATTGATTTTGTTAATGCAAAAGAGGTGAAAGCGCTTGAACCACTTGTTGTGCAATTTGCAAAGCAATACGAACAAACACCCTCATGGGAGCGTGTTGTCGGCAATGGCGAAAGCTTTAGAAAACGTGTTGAATCGCAATTAGAAAATAGCCAGTTTTTGCCTAGGCCACAAGAAGGCCCAGGTCCGCGTGGGCGAATGATGCGACGACCGCCGCCAGATCATATTCGTTTAGAGGAAGATCGCCGCCCACCGCCAGAAAATATTGCTCACTACGCTTTGCTTGACGAAAATAAACAGCGAGTAGTGGGTAAATACCTCAGCGATTTAAAATATATAACAACCCCAATTATTGTTAACGATAAAATAGTGGGTTACTTAGCAGTTTCTAAAAGAGATAGCTTGGTTGATGGCTATGAGCTTGATTTTTTACAGCAGCAAACTAACTACTTATGGTTTATTGCTTTAGCTGCGGTATTGCTAACATTAATGGTTACTTTTTTATTGTCTCGTCACCTAGTAAGCCCTGTAAAGCAAATTGCTAACGGTATGCATCGCTTAACGCAAGGTAATTACGAGACCAAACTCACGCTTGAGCGAAAAGACGAGCTAGGACAGTTGAGCGAAGATTTTAATACGCTTGCATTTACACTCGCTAAAGATGAGCAAGTACGTAAGCGTTGGCTTGCTAATATTTCTCATGAGCTTAGGACGCCAATGAGTATTTTACTCGGTGAACTTGAAGCTATGCTACTTGGTATACGAGAACCGAACGCAAAAAATATAAGTTCGGCTAACGATGAAGCCCTACATTTAAAACGCTTAATAGACGACTTGCATATGCTCAATAGCGCAGAATTAGGAGGTATGCACTATACTATGCAACCTACTGATATGGCGTTATTATTAAATACTATTGAGCAAAAGTATCAGGTTTTGCTTGAACAACATAATATAAAAATATACCTACTAAATAGCGCTAAACACATAACTGTACAAGCAGATAAAACACGCCTTTTGCAGCTACTCGATAATATTCTAATGAACGCAGTACACTATGCACAATGTACAACTATTTCTTTAACGGCTAAAAATATAAGTATTAAAGGGCAAACTTATTTAGAGCTTATAATCGAAGATAATGGCGTAGGTGTAGAGCAGTCGCATTTATCGCATTTATTTGAGTATTTATACCGAGTAGATAGTTCGCGTAATCGCCAGGAGGGCGGTTCTGGCTTAGGTTTATCTATTTGCCAGCATATAGTTAAAGGTCATAAAGGTGAAATAGCTGCAGAAAAAGCCAGCTTAGGCGGCCTTGCTATTATTATTAGATTGCCAACTATTTAGTTTATAAAATAAAGTTAAGGTTACTTACAGAGATGCCTATGAGTGAACAAATACTAATTGTGGAAGATGAAGTAAAGCTAGCTAACTTAATGAGTGACTTTTTAAGCAGCCATCACTTTATTACTCATCAAATACATCACGGGAATGAAGTATTACCTTGGCTTGAAGTTAACAGGCCGAGTGTAATCTTGCTAGACATAATGTTACCAGGTCAAAGTGGTATTGAACTGTGTAAAGCAATCAGGCGCTTTTCAAACGTGCCTATTATTATGGTATCGGCAAAAGTAGAAGAAATAGATAGGCTGCTTGGGCTGGAATTAGGTGCAGATGATTATATTTGTAAGCCGTTTAGTTATGCTGAGCTGGTGGCACGCGTAAAAGCTATTTTAAGGCGATTAAATAACGCAAGTGATGTTACAGAGTCAATAATGAAGCTTGACGAGAGCAGCTATAGCGTAAAATATAAATCAAACAGTATAGAATTGACGAACTTTGAATTTCAACTATTTAAACCTTTGTTTAACAACCCAAATCGTATTTATTCGCGCGATAGCTTAATGGACACTATGTACGCCGATCAGCGTATTGTGAGCCACCGTACTATTGATAGCCATATTAAAAAGTTGCGTAAAAAACTAGATGAAGTGACACAAACCGAAAGTGTTATCCAGTCTGTTTATGGGGTTGGTTACCGGTTTGTGCATCCACAGTAAGGTGGAATGATGAGCTATGACGATGAGTTACTCATCGTCGTCAGCATTTTTAATTCGCTCTAAACGGTCAAACTCTTCGTATTCTGCTGCTTGAATTTCATCAAGAATAGAATCTACATCAGCAAGTTCGTCGCTGTCTTCAAATTCACCTGTAAGCGTTGAATTAGGCGTTAAATTGGCCTCTTCAAATAGTGCCCACATTTCTTTAGCGTATTGAGTTTTTAGTATGCTTGGCGCAAATTCACCATAGTAGCGGCGTATGTTATTTACATCGCGTGCAAACATAGCTTGTGCACTGTTATTAGCTGAGGCGTTAACGGCTTGCGGTAAATCTATAATTACAGGGCCGTTATTATCTACAAGTACATTAAACTCAGATAAATCACCGTGTATTATACCTGCGCAAAGCATAAGCTTAATGTAATGTATCATGAGTTTATACTGCTCAATCGCTTGCTCTTCACTAAAAACGACATGTCCTAGTTGAGGGGCCACGTTACCATCTTCATCAGAGACGAGCTCCATAAGCAGCACGCCATCAATACAAAAGTAAGTATCAGGAACACGTACACCCACGCCAGCTAAACGAGATAACGCATCAACTTCGGCATTTTGCCAAATTTCTTCTTCTAATTGGCGGCCATAGCTAGAGCGTTTACCCATTGCACGCGCTTGGCGTCCACCACGTACTTTTCGGCCTTCTTGATATTGTGCCGCTTTTTTAAAACTACGTTTAACCGCATCTTTATACACTTTCGCACAGCGAATATGTTCACCACAACGCACAATAAATACATCGGCTTCTTTACCGCTCATTAGTCGGCTTATTACTTCGTCAATAAGGCCATCATCAACAAGAGGTTGTAGGCGTTTAGGTATTTTCACAGATTGCCTGCTAAGTAGGGTTGGTTATTAATCATTATTTATGAAAGTGCTCTGTATTTGTTTGTTTAATTGGCTCAAGCAGTATATCAGCTTTGAGAATTAAGGGCAGTAACACTACTGCCAGAGAGTAATTAATCGTATTATTTTATTAGCTTATATATTGATTGCAAAGCAATCAACCAGAACTTTTTTGAATCATCAGTTTTTATTAAAAATAATTTATTACTTCCTCATTATTTGCACATTGTTTGCGTTTTTAAAGCGTAAGCTTAGTTTAATTCTTAAATACGAGGTTATTACTATGAAGCATTTTTCAACTCTTGCCACTGTGGCAATATTATCTATTGCTTTTTCAGCTAATGTAGCTGCTCGAGGCGGTGACAATCCTCCTGAAAAACCTGACTTTTCAACTATTGATACTGATGGTGATGGCGTAATTAGCTTTGAAGAGTTTAGTGCTAAAAAACCACCGCACGGTGATGCACAAACAATTTTTGATTCTATAGATGCCGATGGTAATGGCGAAATTAGTGAGCAAGAGCTTAGCGATCATAAACCACCTCGTCGTGAACGTTGAAAGGATACTAAAATGATTAATAATATTGGCAGCAGCTCTGCGAGTTTTGTGCCGCAACAAAGTAATCAAGCTGCAAAATTAACAACAGAGCAAAGTGATTTTGTTAAAGAAACGCTTGCACAGTTTGATGCCGAAAACTTAACTAGCGACGATGCGCAAAGTATTCAAGCGGCATTTAAAGAACAAGGTATTGAACCAACAAAAGAGCTTGCTGATTTAATGGGCGAACTCGAGTTTGATGCTAAAAGCATTGGTGATGCAGGAAGAGCAGAAGGTCAAAGACCGCCGCCACAAAACTCATTAGAATCAGTCGATACAGACGAGGTAGTGAGTTATTTAGATGAGCTCTTAACTGAATATTCAAACCAGTTGTCTGATGAAGATAAAGAATCAATCCTTGCATCAGTGCAAGAGAAGTTTGGTTTAAGTGAAGGCGATTCACTGCTAAATGTAACTGCTTAGGTGTTATTACTTAGAGTAAAGCTGACTGTTACTCGAAAGTCTTAAGTCCAAAGCCCAACGGTTAATTCTGTTGGGCTTTTTTATTGGCTTAATTTAACTGTGTTTCTATTTTGCTGGTGCCATCTTCTTCGGTAAATTTAAATACAAAATCTTTTTTACCGTCTTGGTTTATATCTACTAGAAGAATATCTTTATTATTTTTAGGCAGCGTTAGCTTTAATTTTTTGCGTTTATCATTTAGCAGTGAGTCTTGCTCTCCATAATAAATATACAGCGTTTTTTTACTGTATTTGTATACCGCATCAATATAGCTGTCGCCGTTAATGTCACCTAAATAGAGAGCCGGTTCTGATTCATCGCCATTCATCCCCACTTCCATTTCTAAATCAAGTTCAATACTCGATTTATTGGCAAATGAGCCGTCGGGTTGCTGCTTATAAAGATTCATTTCTACATCTACATCAGTACTGCCGCCGCCTAATGCCATAGATGCGATAGTACCTAAGCCAATATCTAAGTCCATTTTTTGTAAATCAATTAAGCCATCATTATTAAAATCAGTTTTGAGCAATAACTCACTAGGGCCCTGTGTTTCAAATAAGGTAATGGGCGTATTAGCAAAACCTTTAGCACTCCCTAGGTACAAAGTATGTGCTATTTTTATATCTAACGAATCCATACCTTGTGTTGGCTTAAACTGTCTGGTTGTAAAATCTAGAAATCCGTCGTTATTAATATCAATAATTTGCTTTATTTTGCGAGTCTCGCCATTGCTTAGCTCGCCGAGCTCAATGTTAAAATCAATTGAGGTGAGCTTTTTCTCAAAGCCCTCTGAATTAGCAAGTAGTACATCTGCTCCAAAGTCATTTGAAAAAACCAGGTCGTTTAATCCGTCGTGGTTAAAATCGATAACGACAGGTTTATTGTTAATATTAACTTCTAAAGAAAGCCCTTTTCCTGAAAAGCGGCCTTCATACTTAGGCGTTTGTTTAAATTTGTTAGGCTTAAAGCTGCCATCTTTATTTTGAATGTATAAAGTACTGCTTGCTAATCCAGGGATAAAAATATCGCTTAGACCGTCGTTGTTAGCATCGAAAACAAAGTCTACTTTTCCAAATTTATCTATTTTTAATTGATTAAGAACCGACTCATAATTAAACAACAATGTTGGTTTACCTGCTTGGGCTTTATATACGCCATCACTTGTTAGTACGAGTGCTTGTTTATCGGTGATGTTAGCAAGTGTTGCCACATCAAACCCGATGGCGTTTTTTGGTAAAGCAAGTTCACTACTAAGTGATGTAAGTAAATTGATGGCTTCTAATTGTTTTGATTCTTTATTATATGCAAATAAAATCTCTGAATCGGTTGATACTAATTCATCCGTTGTTTTTATTGCCATTGTTTGAGCTATAACGCTTATGGGGGTAAGTAAAGTGATGAGTGAATAGCAAAGTGGTTTTATCATGCAAATTCCTTTTTTATATTTAGTTGTATCGTTAAAATTTTTATTATTTAAGCAGCGTCAGCGCATAATTTTACGTACTATCCAGCGCTGGGGCTTTTTCGTTTAAACGTAATATACATATGTAAGTTGGATTATATTTAGCCTACGCTAATTATTATGTACTGGGTGTAAGCAATTGTAAGATTATGTTTTAGGAAGGGCTTGTTGACTTTTAAAGATTGAAATTTGTTCAATTTAAGGACGATTTAATCGTGGCGCGAGGTTTGTAATCTAGTAACAAAGAGTCAATTTCCTTAGGCAGAACCCTTTGGGCAGCGCATTTTGGTATTAATACTACGTTATCAACTATGTATGATTAACAACCACACTACATAGGCTCTGCCTTGCTTAAATACCAAACAGTCTGCTGCAAATTCAACCTCAAAAAATAAACAGGCCCAACAAGAAAGGTAGCACATAACTCATATGGTAGCTAAGCGCTTTTAGAAGTGTTTGGTTATTAACTACATTGCTTATTTTGCTCATTTAAATAAGCATCTACAAAACCTACTTCCATCGGTTTTGAAAAGTAATAACCTTGTAGGTGAGATACACCAATTTTAGTGAGTGTGTTTGCTTGCTCAATAGTTTCAACGCCTTCTGCAACAACAGTAAAATCTAAAGTAGAGGCCATTTGTACAATTGCATGAATAATACTTAACCCTCGTTTATCCATATTTTGAATAAAGCTTCTGTCTATTTTTACTATATCTACACCAATATCAAGCATGCTTGATAGTGATGAGTAGCCTGTACCAAAATCATCAATTGAAATACAAAAGCCTTGTTTTTGTAGTGCTTTAACGGCTGTCAAAAATGTGAGTTTATCCTCGGCAAATACTGACTCAGTAATTTCTATGTGTAGGTTTTTAGGTTCTACCTGGTGGCGATTTACTATTTTTAATACCTTAGATACAAAATCAGGATCTTGTAGCTGAATAACCGATACGTTTACGCTTATAGCAATTTGTGGTTGTAAGTGACTTAATTTTGTTGCTTGTATACATGCCTGTTCTATTACCCAAATACCTAACTCGGTTATTAAACCGTATTGCTCGGCAATAGCTATAAATTCATCAGGGAAAATATTTTCACCATCTAGTTGCCAGCGTAATAATGATTCAAAAGAGGTTACTTTTGATGTTTTGCTATCAACAATTGGTTGAAATACTAGCCTTAAACTATTTTCTTCTATAGCACTGGCTAGGCGTTGACTCAAAAGATACTCTCTTTCTTGTATTAATTTGAGTGAATCGCTATAAATATTGATATTACCTTTCGCCATGCGTTTTTGGTGATACATTGCAGTATCAGCAGAGCGAATTAAGGTATTAAAATCGCTCCCGTGCTCAGGATACATGGCAATACCAATAGTTGCAGATACCCATTTTTGATATTTATATGTTTCATGCTCGGCACCAATGCTTTGAAGTACTTTATCTGCAAACTCGATAAGCTCAGCTTGTTTTTGATACGTTGCTAAAATTAAAAACTCATCCCCGCCCCATCGGCATTTAAATAGCTGTTGATTGCATACATTACTAATTCTTCGTGCTATTTCTTTTAATACTTTATCGCCTACTTTATGACCCAACGAATCATTTATTTGTTTAAATCCATCTAAATCTACGAATAATAAAGCAAAGGGTTCTTGAGGGTTGTCTGCTAGTTGTCTGTTTGCATTTTTTAAAAATGCGGTTCGGTTTAATAGATTTGTAAGTGGATCGGTATTCGATAAACGGTAAATTTCTTCTGTGCGTTGCTCAACCTTGTTTTCCATTTCGTTAAGCAGCTCTCTGTTTTGGTTTTTGAGCTTGATTGCACTGTGTGTAAATGTGGCTGATTTGTACGATGAAGCCACCATAATAGCAGTAAATGCTAGGCCTAAAATACCGAGGACAGAGTTGTAGTTTTCGTTAGAAAAGGTTAATAAAAAAGAGTAGGGCGCCAATAAAATAATGCTATAGAGTACAGCGGTTACTCGACTTCCTGAAAGCAGATTTGCAGAGCCTCCTGCAAAGGCAGATAAAATAGCAATCGTGGTTGTCGTCTCTATTGCTGATGAGGTGCTATGAAACCAAAGTGCATACCCACACCACGATAGCGCAGTTAAAATACACCCGGTTGAAAATCTTTTTGAGTATGTGTCAGCATTAAATAACGGGCTATCCTTTTTGGTTTTATAAAACCACATTACATCAATAGCGCGAGCTGCTAATAAGACAACCATAATGCTTAGCCAAATACTTTTTTCGTAGGATATTTTCTGGTTATTTAAATCAAAAGCAAACACTAATATAAAACTGACTACAATGGAAATGGCAATGCCAGAGATGGCATTAGAGTATAAAATTTTAACGGTTTCCCTGCGTTCTTCACTATTTAGATTTTTATATGGCACTAAGTAAAACCTTATACAAAAGTCACTCCAACTAGCGATGGAGAAACGTTCAAGAAATACTGCAAATATTTCAGATGAACAAAAGCGTATTAAACATCGATTAGTTAGGCTCTAATCCTGAGTATAAGAATAAATATAGTTTATGAAAGCAAAAAAAAAAGCTAGCACAGTAAAAAGGCTCATAATAAATAATCATTATGAGCCTTAAAATTATTAAGCAGGTTAAAGTGTTAACGACTTTACTTGCTGTTTAGTAGATTTAACCTTCGAAATCACTATCGTTATGGCGCTCTGCCATTTGATCTTCTTCAGGGCCCCATGTGCGATTTACGCGGCGGCCGCGCTTTACAGCAGGGCGATCAGCAACTTGTTTTGCCCAACGAACAACATGAGTGTATGAGGCAACATCTAAAAATTCAGCTGCATCATATAAGTCGCCTAAAACAAGCGAGCCATACCAAGGCCAAATTGCAATATCGGCAATTGAGTATTCATCACCCGCCATGTATTCATTTTCGCTTAAATGACGATTTAACACGTCAAGTTGGCGTTTAGTTTCCATGGTAAAACGATCAATAGGGTATTGCATTTTACTTGGTGCGTAGCTATAAAAGTGACCAAACCCACCACCTAAATATGGCGCTGAGCCCATTTGCCAAAATAGCCAGTTACGACACTGCGTTTTAGCTTTCAAATCCTTAGGGATGAGTACATCAAATTTTTCAGCCAAATACTGTAAAATAGAACCCGATTCAAAAACGCGAGTAGGTGGTGTGGTTGAATGATCCATTAGCGCTGGGATTTTTGAGTTTGGATTAATATCAACAAAGTCAGATCCAAACTGATCGCCATCACCTATGTTTATTAAATATGCGTCATAGTCTGCATCGGTGCAACCAAGCTGTAAAAGCTCTTCAAACATGATTGTAGCTTTTTGGCCATTTGGCGTAGCAAGAGAATAAAGCTGAAATGCGTGCTCGCCAATAGGTAGAGTTTTGTCATGAGTCGCGCCTGCAATTGGGCGGTTAATGCTGGCAAATTTACCGCCACTTTCACTTTCCCACGTCCATACTTTTGGTGGCGTGTATTCGTTTTGATCGCTCATAAATAACCTCAATGTTAAATGGAAATGTTTAATACTTACTCATAAATGTGGCCATAAAAAATTAATTAAAGGCCCTAAATATTTAATTTACCGACCTTTTAATTTATCGGCTTTTGCTAATCTATAACCTAAAAACAACCCGCTTAGCGCTCCAAATAAATGGCTTTCAAACGATACATGATAGCGCTGAGGTAAAACACCCCATATAAAACCGCTATAAAGTATAGCCACTACAACTGCAATTATAATTGATTTTAATGAGCGTCTTACTAATCCGTAGCATAGAATAAAGCCCCATAAACCATATATAACACCGCTTAAACCAACATGTATGTTACTGCGCCCAAATGCCCAAACTAACAGTCCACCGACTAGAGCGGTAAAAATAAATACGTTATAAAAACGTTTTACGCTGTACTGGCAAATTAGCCAACTTAATACTACAAATGGGATCATATTACTGGCAAAGTGCCACCAGCTACCATGTAAAAAAGGTGCGCATAGTATGCCAATTAATCCTTGGATACTGCGTGGATATATGCCTAAACCATTAAGATTTATGCCAGGTAGACTATTGATCACTTGTAGTACGAAGCAAATAACAACAATACTAAATATTGCGAAACGGGTACTAGTTAGTAATGACAGTGTGGTTGGCTTGGTTGCCATATAATCGCCCTAATTGACTTTAAGAGTTGCCAGTATAGGAATTGTATTTGCTAATGAAAAGCAATTAAAAAAGCACAGCATAAAATGCTGTGCTTAATTTTAATTATTACTCACTATTAACCTAATTTAGTTAATAGTTTTTTTGCAGCTAGTTCAGAGCTTGCTGGGTTTTGGCCGGTAATTACTAAACCGTCTTCTAGTGCTAATACACCCCAGTCGTCAGTTTTTTGATAATCGCCACCTTTTTTAATTAGCTCGTCTTCAACTAAAAATGGCACGATATCGGTAAGTTGCACTGCAGCTTCTTCAGAGTTAGTAAAACCAGTTACTTTTTTACCCGCTACTAGTGCATTGCCATCGGCATCTTTAACATTTAAAAATGCAGCACTTGCATGACATACCGCAGCAACAGGTTTTTGCTCTTTTACAAAGCTTTCGATAAGAGAGATTGAATCTGTGTTGTCAACCAAGTCCCATAATGGGCCGTGGCCGCCTGGGTAAAATACAGCGTCAAAATCGCTAGATTTTACTTCACTCAACACTTTAGTGTTTGCCATTAATGTTTGCGCCGCGCTATCGGCGTCGTAACGTTTTGTTGCATCTGTTTGAAAATCGGCAAGTGTACTTGTCGGATCAATGGGTGGTTGGCCGCCAGCTGGAGACGCTAATGTTACTTCAACGCCTGCATCAACAAATGCGTAATAAGGGGCTGCAAATTCTTCTACCCAAAAACCTGTTTTTTCGCCAGTGTTACCAAGTTCTGCGTGAGATGTAAGAACCATAAGTACTTTTTTAGACATTGAATATATTCCTTCTGATGATTTGAATTAGTTTATCTTGCTTACCAATTACTATATGCACTAACACTGCTTTAAACAACGATGATAAATTTAACTTTATTGGTTTAATAATTGATACAATAAAAAGGTTGAATTTAAAATACACTACGGAGCATTTATGAAAGTGTCGTTTGAGCAGTTAAAGAGCATGGTTGTATTTGCACAAATTGTAGAGCAGGGCAGCTTAACCGCTGCTGCCAAACAGCTAGGGCTTACGCGAGCAGTTGCAAGTTATCATTTAAAAAAATTAGAAACGCAGCTTGAAGTTACTTTACTAAATCGCTCAACCCGTACCATGGCGCTCACTGAAGCAGGCATTGCTTATTATGAGCGTTGTAGAATAATTACCGAACAAGCTAATGCGGCTAATCAGCAAATAGAAAATATAAAGAGCGAGCCACAAGGTTTACTTAAAATTAGTTGCCCAGTAAATGTGGGAATGCAGTTAATTGTGCCTGCAATAAATACGTTTAAGCGCCAATACCCTAAAATTCAAATAGACTTACAGCTTACTGACGATGTGGTTGATATTATTAAAAATGGGTTTGATTTTGCAATTAGGGGCGTGGCACTGAGTGACTCCAACTTGCAGGCAACCAAGCTGACTACAATGAGCACTTGTATTTGTGGCGCGCCGGAATACTTTGCACATTTTGGTAAACCTAAAACGCCTTTAGAGCTAGCAGAGCACCAATGGGTCGTTTATCAATTGGGCAGTAAAACATTAACACTTCAAAAAGATGGCAAAAAACACGATATTACAATGCAAGGCGCCTTAAGCACCAATAATGCCGCTGCTCGTACTGCTTTTGTTGAAGCAGGGCATGGCATTGGGCGTATTCCGCTTTACGATGCGTGGCCAAAAGTGCAAGCTGGACTGCTTGAAATAATATTAGATGATTATAAAAGCAAAGATATTGAGCTTTACGGGGTATTTCCGCCAGGGGCTGCGGGCTCTAAAAAGCTACGATTGTTTATTGATTACTTAAAAGCATACTTTGTAAAACAGCATACCGCTTTAGGTATGCTGAAAAGTACTTAATGAGTAGTTTTTACAGCATTTATAAAGTTCGGCTAAATAATGCCACCGCTTGTTGATACATATTTATCGCAAGGGCTGCATCGTATCGCTCACCTTCATCACGCATAAAGGCATGCTGTGCGTTAACTTCCTGCCACTGGTAATTGATGCCTGTGCTTACGCATTGCTGGTATATTTTAGCGCGGCCTTCTTTTGGCACATGCGGGTCTTGTTTGCCCCATATAAAGTGAATTTCGCCTTGTATATCAGCCATACGCTCGAATGAGTTATTTCCAGGTTGCGCAGGTAATGTATTGCTGTGAATATCAGTTGCGTATAAACAAAAAGCCGCATTAATTTCAGGATTTAGTGCCGCTCTGTAAGCTAAGTGACCGCCAATACATACGCCCATTGCGCCGACGGAGCCTGTGCAATAGCTTTGTAATCTAATGAAGTCGATCATAGTTTGTGTGTCACTGTCGTGGTGCTCAAGTGGCTTTGCCCACTTGTCGGCATTGCCTTTGTCTTTACCTGTATCATCATAAGCAAGCACAGTGCCTATAGGGTTTAACTCATGAAACACTTCAGGCACTAACACTACAAAGCCATGGCTTGCTAAAATAGCTGCGCTGCGTGCGATGGGGGCAGTTTGCTGAAATATTTCAGAATAAAAAATGATAGCAGGGAACTGTCCTTGCGCTTGAGGGCGATATACAGTTGTTCGCATTAAACCTGTCGGTGTTGGCAAGTCAGCATTATGTTGTTGGATTATCATAAAAAGCGCTCAGTAAAATAAAATTATATATGCTGATATGGTAACTGAGCGCGATAAAATATACGACTTTTGTCGTTGAGTATTTATACCAACCTGCATAAATCTTTGATCAATTTAACGAATTAAATTTCACTACAACGTCGTTAAAAATTTTTTATTTAGAACAACTAGATAAAAAATTTTTGCCTAGTTCTAGGGCCTATTGACCTTTCAGGATTAAAATTTGTTCAATCTAGGGGGCATTTAATCGCGGCGCGAGGTTTGTAACCTAGTGGGCTAAGTAAAAACCGAGTAACAAAGAGTAAATAGCCCCTAGGCAGAACCCTTTGGGCAGCGCCTGTTTGGCATTTATGCTACGTTATCGCCTATTTATGGGGAATAACCACACTACATAGGCTCTGCCTTGCCTAAATACCAAACAGTCTGATGCAAATTTAACCTCGAAAGATAAACAGGCCCTAGCGTAATTTTCTTAACGTTAAATAGACCCCATATATAAGCAGATTGGTATTAAATACTTGCAGGCATTTTATTACAACTGGCGTAGTAACTTACCGTGGCAGGCCAATCTGAAAAAATACCCATTACCCCCACGTCCTTTGCGAGTACGTCGACTACTGTCATCATGTCGCCATCGTTATCTATAACATCAGCAATTGATTGATAGTAATAACCTCCACCTTCATTAAGCGGGCCCGAGCGCTCAAGGCTCCATGCAATAAGCTTTAAACCAGCTGCTTTTGCGTCAATAGCGTATTGCGATGGCACAATATTACTTTCGTTATCTATTGTTAGCATCATCCAAATTGGAGGAGCTAAAATCTTCACCCCATCAGCCACTAACTCATCCATACCCGGTTGCCATGTTTGTGGGTTACTTGGATCAAATCCGGCTTCACTGTCACGTCCATCTAGGTAAACGCTTTTATCTGCAAAGTCAGGGTTATTGTTAATCCAGTATTTTACGTCTTCAAGGTTAAATGATTGCGGATAAACTTTTGAGGCTGGCACACCCATTTTCGTGTACTCGTCTAGCATTTTTTGCGCATATTGTTCTTGCGTCATTCCATCAAATGGCATACTTACTTGTGGCGATTTTAGCTCTGGTGTCATTTTTACACCTAGCTCATTAAACAGTGCAATGCTTTGTTTATGGGTCATCAATGTGCCGTTGGTGGCATATAAATCAGTGCGCCAACTTGGTGTGCCATCCATGTAATCGGCAACGGTCGTTGCATTAGTGTTTGCACCATCCATTTTACCTTCAAGGGTTAAAAACTCCGCTAAGCTTATATCGCTGGTACAACATTTAGCTGATGCGGCAATACCATTAGCAGGGTCGGCTGGTGTAAATGGCACACTGCATTTAGCTGCAAGTTCAGGAATAGCTAAAATATTAGTTGTGGTATGTAAATCGCATTGAGAGTGGCGACAAACAAGCTCTTTGTCGTTTGTAAATGTAACATCGCATTCAACAATGCCAGCGCCCATTCTCGCTGCCGCAATGTAGGCTTCTTTAGTGTGTTCGGGGTATTGCATTGATGCACCGCGATGACCAATAGAAAAATCGGTGCGGTAAAAAGGACCTTCGCTGCATGACTCTAATTTTGTTTTTAGTGTGCTTTGCGCCATATCGTTAATTAAATAGTCAGGGCGAGTCCCTAGCTGAATATTTACTCCTTCAGCAACCTCTACAACAATGGGCGTAGGTACTTCAACAATTTCCACTTCGGTGTTGGTAACAACCACTTCTTTTTCTACTATTTCTACATCATCGTCGCAGCCTGCAAGTGTGGCTAACAATATACAGCTTGTAAGTAAGGTAATACGTTTCATTGTTTATCCTTAAAAAGTAAAATTTGTACTACCTTAATGATTATTAATGACAATTTTGCTACAAGCTTATTAATTTACTTTTTTATTAAGCATTTGATTGACCAATAATGCACCTAACATTATAGCAGCCCCAATACTTAACCGAACTATATCGGCATCTCTGTTCCAGATCAGCACGTTAATTATAATCCCAGCTGGAATAAGCAAGTTATTCATAACTGCCAAAGCACCTACGTTGACAAGGGTTGCGCCTTTATTCCACATAAAGTAACCAAGTCCTGATGCAACCAACCCTAAATAAATTAGTATGCCCCACTGTGTGAAAGTGGTTGGTAATTTGTTTGAGTTACCAAATAATGCATAGCAAATTGTGGCAATAATAAGTGCGCCTATAAAAAACCATCCAAATACGGCTTTATCATCAAGCTGATTGTTATTCATTAATCGTTTGTAGGTAACTTGGCCTACAGCAAAACTTATATTCGCCCCTTGAACGATTAATAAGCCGATTATGAAATCGCTATTTAGGTTTTCGTAACGAATAGTAATTGCACCGATTACAGCAATAAGTGCGACTATAAAAAAGCGTGGGTTAAAGCGTCTGTTCAATACATCATTTAGCAGGGTAATGTACAAAGGAGTCATTACAGTAAATAGCAGCACTTCGGGAACGGTTAAAAATAAAAATGAGTGGTAGTAAAAGCTATACATAACACCAAGTTGTATAGCGCCAATCAGCATAAGCTTTAAGGCTAAAGGTTTAGGCGTTTGTTTGAGCTTTAAAAAAGGTAAAAAAATCAGTGTTGCCAGTGCTATGCGTATTAATACGCTAAACCAAGCGTCAACTTGGCCTGCTAAATACACACCAATTAAACTAAACGAAAACGCCCAAAGCAAAGTGACTGCAAATAAGTACTGCATAACCATCATCTTTTAATAAATATTGAGCTAAGTTTATCTGTTATATGTGAGGGTATAAACAATAAAAGCCCGCAAGCGGGCTTTTATAAAAGTGAGCTTAATAAATTAAGTTATTTACTCAACTAAACCACGGCGCTTAAGTAATGCGTCGGTAGTTGGTTTTTGACCTCTAAACTCAATGTAGCTTTGCATTAAGTCGCGGCTGTTACCTTTAGATAGGATTTCTTTACGGAACTTATCACCATTTTTACGTGTTAAGCCGCCGTTGTTTTCCATGTGTGCAAAGGCATCGGCTGCAAATACTTCAGTCCAAAGGTATGCGTAGTAACCCGCAGAGTAACCACCGGCAAATGTATGGCTAAAGTAGTTTGATTTATAACGCGGTGGTACAGGGTAGTAATCAATACCGTGTGCTTTTAGCGCATCGCTTTCAAACTTTTGAACATCAGTAATTTTTTTATCTGAGCCAAACGAGTGCCATTCCATATCAAGTAAAGCAGCTGCTAAATATTCAGTGGTACCAAAACCTTGGTTGAATTTTTGCGATGCAAGTACTTTATCAAGTAAAGCTTGTGGAATTGGCTCACCTGTTTTGTAGTGTTTGGCGTAGTTAGCAAGTACCGTAGGTTCAATCATCCAATCTTCATTCGCTTGCGACGGAAACTCAACAAAGTCACGCGCTGTAGCAGTACCTGCTAAGCTTGGGTATTTAACGTCAGAGAATAAACCGTGCGCCGCATGACCAAACTCATGGAACATAGTTGACACTTCGTCAAACGTCATTAACGTTGGCTCGCCTGCAGCAGGTTTTGGAATGTTTTGGGCATTGTAAATTACAGGTTTAGTGCCTTTTAAGCCGCTTTGACTTACGTAAGCGCTCATCCATGCACCGCCACGCTTACCTTCACGTGCGTATGGGTCTAGGTAAAATAAACCGATGGCGCTGCCGTCAGCGTTGAATACTTCGTAGGCTGTAACATCTTCATGATAAACCGGTAAGTCTTTACGCTCTTTAAATGTAATACCGTATAGCTTGTTCATTGCAAAGAATAAACCATCGTGAATTACAGAATCCATTTCAAAGTAAGGCTTAACAAGGGCAGGATCTAAGTCGTACTTTTCAGCACGTACTTTTTCTGCGTAAAAAGCCCAATCCCATGGTTTAAGCTCAAAGCTTTCACCTGAATCGTTAATTACTTTTTGAATAGCAGCTGCTTCAATTTTAGCTTTTTCAACTGCTTTTGGTGCTAGGTCATCTAAAATGCCGTACACGTTGTCAGTTGTTTGTGCCATACGCGAAGTCATTACATACGATGCCCAATCTTTAAACCCTAGTAGCTCTGCTTTTTGAGCGCGTAGGTTTGTTTCTTCAATAATAATTGGGCCGTTAGTTTTTGCTGCACGGTTAGCAGAGGCTTTAAATATTTGCTCACGTAGGTCGCGGTTTTCAAGGCTTGATAAAATTGGCTGTTGGGTCGTATTTACCAGCGTGATCATGTAGCCGTCTTTACCTGCTTTTTTAGCAGCGGCCGCAAGACCTGCAATTTCACCTTCAGAAAGGCCAGCAAGTTTAGATTTATCGGTAACTACAATGACATCTTCTTTAAACGATTTTAAAATGTTTTGAGAAAACGCAGTAGAAAGCTCTGCAAGTTGTGAGTTGATTTCACGCATTTTTGCTTTTTCAGCGTCATTTAATTTAGCGCCTGCTTTTACAAATTGCTTATAGTAAAAATCCACAAGGCGTTGATCTTCAGCATTAAGCGAGTCTTTGTTGTCGTAAATAGTTTGTACGCGCTTGAATAATGCACCATTTAAGTAAATGTCGTCAGAGTGAGCAGATAATACCGGCGCCATTTTTTTACTTATACGTTGGTATTCGTCATCAGAAATCAAACCTGAAAGGTTATAAAAAGCAGCTGATACACGGTTTAGTAGCTCGCCAGACATTTCCATTTCAACTAATGTATTTTTAAAAGTTGCAGGAGCTGGGTTGTTAGCAATAGCTTGTATTTGCGCAGTATGCTGAGCAATACCAGCATCAAAGCCGGCTTCGTAGTCTTTTGTACCAAACTTATCAAACTCAGGTGCCATGTATTGTAATGGGCTGGGTTTGAATAAAACATTGTTTGCGTTCATGTCTTGCACTTGTGCTGCGCTCTCTTTTGCCATGTCTTGAGGTTCGTTAGAAGAACAAGCCGATAGGATTAGGGCACTAGCAATAGTAGTGGCGATCAGGGTTTTACGCATAATAACTCCATAAAAAGATTAGCCGAAATAGGCTTTGCGAGTCGAAAAACCTAGTTAACTTATCAAATTTGTGGGTTTATACAATAAAGTTTATCGGTATTAAGGGGGATTTGAACGCAAATTAGCTAATAATTAGTATTAAGGTGGGTAAAAGTAGCTCTAAAATCAAACGTTAAAGCTACTTAATTATACGATTGTGTGCTTGAGAGGGGGTTAGTTATAACCTAAAACAAATTTTTTCTCTGAGCCAAAGCTATTAGATTGCTGCCCAAACTCTTTATTAATAGTTGCTAGAGTTTGCTCTTGTTCGGCCAGCAAGCACAAAACTTTATTTCGGTAATCTAGGCTGCTTTCAAACAATTTTAAATCTACCTGCGGCTGCAAAGTAGCGAGTCTTTGATTTAGAGTAAGTTGTGTCATATGTGATCTCCAGTGCTTGTACACTATTTATATAGCACTCGGTGCAATAAAGAGTTAATAAATTGTTTATAAAATTCATATTGAACTTATTAACTTGGCGTTTTAGTTATATTATGACGTGCTAAGCTTAGCGAAAACTGAACCACACTTATTTTTAGTGAACAAATAACAATCAAAAAAGATATTGGGAACACTTATGACCCTCGAACAAATTAATCAATACTTAGCCTTTGTAATATTCACTTATAACGATGTGAATATTACGGTAGCAAAAGTAATTCAAGTGCCACTTATATTGTTTGCTATGTGGTTTGTAGTCACACGTATTGGCAAGCTTATTAAAAAAACATTACTCGCTAAAAAAATAAGCCAAGATGCAGTGCATTTGTTTACTCGTATTTACTTTATTTTAAGTATCGCAATTTTAATTTTTACATCGCTTGAAGTGCTCAGCATCCCGCTTACGGCATTTGCTTTTGTATCCGGTGCGATTGCTATTGGTGTAGGTTTTGGTGCACAAAACATTATTAATAACTTTATCAGCGGTTGGATATTGATGTGGGAACGTCCAATTCGCATTGGTGACTTTTTAGAGGTAGGTAACGCAAAGGGCGTAGTTGAAACTATTAATACGCGTTCTACACGTATTCGCCGAAATGACGGCGTACATATGCTTATACCTAATTCTCAATTGCTCGAAAATACAGTAACAAACTGGACGCTGATAGATGGCAATGCACGCTCATCGGTCAGTGTCGGCGTTGCGTATGGTTCAGACGTTATACTGGTTAAAAAGCTTATCCAGCAAGTGCTTGATGATCATGATGCAATATTGGTTAATCCAAAGTCATCAGTGTTATTTGATGACTTTGCAGATAGCTCGCTTGTATTTAATGCTATTTTTTGGGTATGCGCCGAGTCTGAAACCATGCTTAGAAAAGTGCGCAGTGATATTCGTTTTAGTATTTATGCTGTATTTGAAGAGCATGATGTAGTGATTGCGTTTCCACAGCGCGATATTCATATAGATGGTGAAATTGCTTTTAAAAGGTCGTAGTTCTAATAAAAAAAGTCGCTTGCGGGTGACTTTTTTATGAGTAACCACAACGTTTCTATTTTGGGTTAATATGTAAAGCAATCTATTTTTCCTACTTTACTTCGCGAACTTCAATAAAGGACATATGTCCTCATTATTAGGTTTTTGCATCTAAATATTGATAAAAACACGCAATCTTGTAGTTAAATGTTGCAAAAAAGTTTCCATTTATGTTCATATTTATGCAGTAAAATTATTACACAATGGTATAATCTTAATTGTTCGTTCAGCCTTGTTACTCCGTTTTGTACTCTCGGTGATGAGGTCCGCGCGCCATATAGCAAGTCGCGAAAAATTGTACGAGCCCGCAATGAATACATTGCGCAACACAAAAAACCGTTGAACAAGAGTGCATACTAAAGGTTAATACCCGACATGAAATCATTAAAGAAATCTGCAATAGCGACAATTATTAACGCTGCACTACTATCTGCTGCTGGCACATCTATTTCAGCATTCGCCGCTGAAGAAGAAACGGCTAAAAAAAGCAATCAACTAGAAGTTATTCAAGTTACCGCCCGTAAACGCGTAGAAAATGCACAAGAAGTACCTGTAGCAGTATCTGCATTACAAGGTGATAACCTTGATGCATATAGCTCTGCAGGTATGGATATTCGCTTTTTAAATGCGAAAATTCCAAGTTTATCTATTGAGTCTTCATTTGGTCGTTCATTCCCACGCTTTTACGTTCGTGGTTTAGGTAATACCGATTTCGATTTGAATGCATCACAACCAGTATCACTTGTTGTTGATGAAGTAGTTCAAGAAAATGCAATTTTAAAAGGTTTCCCAGTATTTGATGTTGAACGCGTAGAAGTATTACGTGGTCCTCAAGGAACGCTATTTGGCCGTAACACGCCAGCTGGCCTTGTTAAGTTTGATACTGTTAAACCAAGCCAAGAATTTGATGGTTATGGCTCTGTTTCATACGGTAGCCGTGGTGCTGTAGATACAAGTGGTGCTGTAGGTGGTGCTTTAACTGACCGTTTATCTGCTCGTGTTTCATTATTATGGCAAGACAAAGACGATTACATTGATAACCAAGCTCCAGGCTTTGAAGCTAAAGATGAGCAAGGTGGTTACACTGAAAAAGCGGCACGCGTTCAGTTTTTATATGAAGGCGATGATTTTACTGCTTTATTAAACTATCACACACGTGACTTAGATGGCTCACCAATTGCCTTTCGTGCAAATGTAATTAAAGCGGGTACTAATGAGCTAGTAGATAACTACGAAAATGATGTTGTTTATCAAGATGCGGCATCTCGCTCTACTCAACAAGTAGAATCGGAAGGTGCAAGCTTAAAGCTTGAGTGGGAACTTAAAAACCACACAATCACTTCTATTTCTGCATGGGAAAGTGCTGAAATTTATTCTCGCGCTGACATCGACGGCGGTTATGGTGCTTCTTATATTCCAGATTTCATGGGACCCGGTTTTATCCCTTTCTCTTCAGAAAGTGCTGATGGCATTCCAGATCACGACCAGTTGACGCAAGAGCTACGTTTATCTAGTAACTTTGATGGTGACTTAAATTATCAAGTAGGTGTATTTTACTTTGATGAAGAGCTAACGATTGAAAACTTCAGCTACGATACATTCTCAACACCTAATGCTGGTGCTTTAAATGGTTATGTTCGCCAACAACAAGACACAACTGCATGGGCTGTATTTGGTTCTGTAGATTATACTTTTTCAGATGATTTAAAAGTAACAGCGGGCCTTCGTTATTCTGATGATGATAAAGATTTTGTAGCTGATCGTACACTTAGCCCAATTGGTGGCGGTGCATTACTTGTAGAGCGTGATGTTAGTGACGACCATGTTAGCTGGGATTTATCTGCAAACTATAAAGTAAACGATGATGTTAACTGGTACGGCCGTGTAGCAAACAGCTTCCGCGCACCTAGTTTACAAGGTCGTATTTTATTTGGTGATGACGTTACAACAGCTGAGTCAGAAACGGTAACATCGTACGAGACAGGTATTAAATCAGACGTGCTAGACGGCCAAGGCCGTGTAAATGCAACTGTATTTTACTACACGATGGACGACCAACAGCTTACTGCTGTAGGCGGTGGTGCTAACTTTAACCGTTTAGTTAATGCTGATAAAACGACTGGCTATGGTTTTGAGTTAGATACGCAGTGGGTATTAAGCGATGAGTTTAATGCAACGTTTAACTTAAGCTACAATAAAACAGAAATTAAAGATAACGATTTAGCTGTCGCTGTTTGTGCTCAATGTACTGTAACTGACCCAATTAATGGTTCTGGTCTTGCTGTACTTGATGGTAATAGCTTACCGCATGCTCCTGAGTGGATCTCTAACTTTACGCTTCGCTACACTAAAGAACTTGCCGATGGTAATTTCTTCGCAAGCGGTGATATTTCTTATCGTAGTAAAATCAATATGTTCCTTTACGAATCAGTAGAGTTTGAAGGTAAAGAGCTTATTGAAACAGGTCTTCGTACAGGTTACACATGGTCTGAAGGCGATTACGAATACGAAGTTGCTGCGTTTGTTCGTAACTTATTTGACGAGCAACAAGTTATTGGCGCTGTAGATTTCAATAACAATACAGGTATTGTTAACGAAGAGCGTTATGTTGGTGCTGAATTTAAAGTTAACTTCTTCTAGAGATAACCTTAAATTATATTAATTTTTAAAAGCCTGCCTTGTGCAGGCTTTTATGTTTTTATAAAGCTGGTAAAGTAGCGTTAATTAATTTAAAGAGATAAAAAGATGGCTGGATTTTGGAATTACCGTGTAATTTTTTGTGAAGCAACGAAAGACGAAGCAGCGCAATATCAAATACATGAAGTAGAATATAACCTAAATGGTAAAGTAACTAACTGGTCAGAAACTGGCGCAGCCCCTTTTGGAACAACCTTAGATGAGTTGAAAGATGACTCTGAGCGTTTAAAAACTGCATTTGATAAACCAGTACTTAAAGTTGTACGTAAAACGCGTGGCTACGAGCTTGTTGATGTTGAAACGGGTGAGGAAGCAACGGGTGAGCCGCCAGCAGGCTTAACGCAATAACTGTATTTATATAAAAGGTGCTTAAGGCGCCTTTTTTATTGTCAAAATTTAGCACAAGTTAAATAAGGAATGAGGATGACTTTAAAAGCAATATTATTTGATATGGATGGCACATTAGTTGATTCAGAAAGCATGCACTTTGTATGCTGGAGTAAATTACTTAAACCCTACGGTGTTAGTTATTTAGAAAATGATTTTTGTCAGCGCTTTTCGGGACGGCCCACTTTAGAAGCCGCAATTGAAATTAAGCAAGAGCATAACTTATCGGTAAGTGCACAGTTTTTAGCAGATGAAAAATACCGTTTATTTGGTGAATATGTAGTAACACATTTACCGCCACTGATGCCATTTACAGAGCAAACATTGAAAGCTGTAAAAGCGAGTGGCTTAAAAATGGCGCTAGTAACAGGCAGTGCTAAAAGTGAAGCTATGCCAATACTGAAAGGCTTAGGGTTTTATGAGCTGTTTGATACGGTGGTTACAAAAGATGATGTAACTAATCCTAAACCTGCAGGGGATCCGTATTTACTGGCACTTGAGCAGATAAATATACAACCTGGCAATGCAATTGCTGTTGAGGATACTTACACAGGGGTAACAGCTGCTAATAATGCTTTGTTACGTGTTGTAGCCATTGCCAATAGCCATACTAAAGATCACGACTTTAGCCAAGCTACCTATCAAATGAGCAACTTAGATGAGTTTTGGCAATGGGCGCAATCTCAACTATAGTTTAAGCCAACTTTTACGTGCTTGGATGCGCCAATGTTTACTATTAAACACCTGCTTTTAATTGTTATTGTACTTTTTACGCAATGCATAAGTGCAGCACAACCGTCTGTTTTACTGGCTAAAGTATATGACGAAACTAAGCATTATGATGTAAGTAAATATTTAGTCAGTGAAAAATATGATGGCGTAAGAGCTATCTGGACCGGCACGCAGTTTGTCACTCGTAAGGGTAATATTATCAATGCGCCAAGTTGGTTTACAGTGCCATTGCCAAATGTATGGCTTGATGGTGAGCTGTGGACTAAACGTGAGCACTTTTCTGCGCTTAGTGGCATAGTCAGAACTAAAAAACCTAATAATCATGATTGGCAAACTATTACTTATAAAGTATTTGATATGCCAGATAAAAATCTGCCTTTTAGCACTCGTTATAAAAACTATAATGAGCTTATTACTAGCCTAAACTCGCCGCACATTAGTGCTGTAGTTCAATATAGCTTTACAAATAATGAGCAACTTACAGAGTATTTTGAGAACATAACTAAGCAGGGCGGCGAGGGAGTAATGCTTCATTTGGCCAGCGCTAAGCACAGCAATGGAAGAAGTAATGCATTACTAAAATTAAAACCTTATTTAGATGCAGAAGCGGTTGTAATTGCGCACTTACCAGGCAAAGGTAAATATCAAGGTATGTTAGGGGCATTAAGGGTAAAAACAGCGCAGGGGCAGGTATTTTCTATTGGTACTGGGTTTAATGATGCACAGCGCTCCATCCCACCGGAGATTGGTAGTACTGTAACGTACCGATTTCATGGCTTAACAAAAAATGGGTTACCGCGTTTTGCCAGTTTTTTACGGGTCAGAGATAGTTTATAACATTTATAAATTTTACAAAGTGTGCTAAATTGCGCGGCCTTTTTGGTAATGTGTGGTGAAGTATGTTTGTAGGTTTTGATTACGGTAGTTCTAATTGTGCTATGGGTGTAATGAGCGAGGGTAATGTTCAATTAGTACCGCTAGAGCAAGGAAAACATTACTTACCGTCTACACTTTACACTCATCACAGCGCGTTGGTTGTTGATTTTGTTGCTAAGCATTTACATGGTACAGCCCATGAGCATGACTTTTTAACGCAGCGCCAAGCATTATTAAATACCTTACCTCGTATTAAGTCAGACCTTGATTTACAACCTTCAGATGAAACCCTATTTATTGGTCGTGAAGCGATTAGCGAGTACGTGCAGTTTCCTGAAGAAGGCTATTTTGTTAAGTCTCCTAAATCATTTTTTGGTGCAACAGGTTTAAAGCAAGGTCAAATTAACTTTTTTGAAGATATCGCAACCGCGATGATCTTAAAAATTAAGCAACGCGCTGAGCTCTCTTTAGGTAAAACACTTACACAAACAGTAATTGGTCGCCCAGTAAACTTTCAAGCTGTGGGTGGTGAGCAATCAAATCAACAAGCGGTCGGTATTTTAGAGTGTGCTGCTAAACGTGCTGGTTTTAAAGACGTAGAGTTTTTATATGAGCCACTTGCTGCGGGTATCGACTACGAGAGTGATTTAACTCAGGATCAAAAAGTACTCGTTATTGATATTGGTGGTGGTACAAGTGACTGCTCATTTGTACAAATGGGCCCAAGCTTTAGAGGAAATAGTCAGCGCGATAGCGATTTTTTATCTCACAGTGGTAAACGTGTTGGCGGAAACGATTTAGATATTGCTTTGAGCTTTCATGGTTTAATGCCGTTATTGGGTTTAGGTAGTACGTTTAAATCGGGTTTGCCTTTGCCTAATCAAGCGTTTTGGCAAGCGTGTAAAATTAACGATGTAAACTTACAAAGCCAATTTTATAGTGAAAGCCATACCCGAGAGCTAAACGCACAATTACGTGATGTAAGTGCACCTGAGCTTTATAAGCGTTTAATACATTTACAGCAAAACAAGCAAGGCCATCAGTTAGTGCAACAAGGTGAAGCGGCTAAAATAGCACTTTCGTCTGCTAGTGTATTTGATTGTGATTTAAGTTTTTTAGATAGTGGACTGAATAAAAATGTATCAGTAAGCGATTTAGCTGTTGCCGTTGAGAGTAGTATTAGCCAAATAGTTACTTTAGCAAAACAAGCAATCAGTGACGCTGCGACCACGCCAGACATTATCTATTTAACAGGCGGTAGTGCACAATCCCCATTGATTAAAGCGGCTTTAAGTGAGCACTTAGGCGATATAAAGATGGTTAACGGGGATCACTTTGGTAGTGTAACCGCTGGCCTGACTAAATGGGCCAGCATGCTTTATAAATAACCTAGATTACAATTGAGGTTTAAAGATCTATTTGTCGGGTTGCGAGGTATTTTTCGTAATCTGGCAATGTACGTTCAAGCTCTACGTCCATAAGCGGTGAGCTTAATAACATATCTGCACTTACCTCATTACACGCCACCGGAATATTCCAAACAGCGGCTAAACGCAGTAGTGCTTTAACATCAGGGTCATGAGGCTGTGATGCTAATGGGTCCCAAAAAAATATTAAAACATGTATCTCATGTTCTGCTATTTTAGCGCCAAGTTGTTGATCGCCGCCCATAGGACCACTTAAAAGCTGAACTACATCAAGCCCCGTAGTTTTTTGAATTAAATGCCCCGTAGTACCTGTGCCATATAAAGTGTGCTTACTTAGTATTTCTTTGTGCTTTTCACACCATAATTTTAGTGCTGCTTTTTTACCATCGTGTGCCACTAAAGCAATATTTTTTTGTGCGGGAAGAGATTGTGTTTTTTGTTCCATGCTGATTCTTTTTATTAGTTAACCACTGTTTTGGTTAGTTAAAATAATAGATTGATAGCAAGGGCAATAAATACAATGCCAGTGATCCTATCAATCCAAAGTTGGCTATTTGGGTTACGTCTAAAAAACTGTGCAATTTTGTCGCCAAAATAAATATACGTGCAGTCAATCGGAAAAGCAAAAAGAGGGTAAAGTAAGCCAAAAAACGCGAGCTGAAAAGTAGCCGATGAAAGCGTTGGATCTACAAATTGTGGAATAAATGCAATAAAGAATAATGCTACTTTAGGGTTTAATACTTCAGTCATCATGGCCTGAAACATGACATTACTTTTTTTACTGGTACTTATATGCGGTTTATCGGTTTGCTTGTCATCAGGTGTCGGCTCTGGCTGCTTTAGCGTGCCTTTAATCATCATAAACCCTAAATAGCATAAGTATGCTGCGCCTGCGTATTGCACTGCTGCATAGGCACTAGGGGAAGCTTTCAGGACTGCGCTTAGGCCTACAACAGCAAATAGCGTATGAACAACCCCACCTAATGCAAAACCAAAAGCACTTTGCATACCAGCACTTCGACCATTAGCAAATGTTTGCGCCATCAAAAATGCATTTGATGGCCCAGGCGCTACTGCCATTAAAAAGCTGGCTAATAAAAATGAGACTAGAAAGTCAGGATTGATCATTGAGTACTTTTAGCCGGGTGTAAAGTATGTGCTTTTTTACTCATTAAAATAAGCCAAAGCGGAACTAGCAATAATAAGTGAAAAGCAATCAACCACGGTGTGCTTAACCCTAAATATTGGGTTAAAACGACAAGTATACTTGCGCCACTCATTTGCATAGCACCGAGTAATGCAGAGGCTGTGCCTGCTTGTTTAGGAAAGCTAGACAGAGACATTCCTGCTGCAGAGCCTAAACTTAAAGCAAACCCTAATGCAGCAATTAAGATAGGTAGCATAAGCGCAAATGCTGTTTCTATATGACTCAAGGCTAGCATTAAAATGCCTGAGAAAACCAGTACACTCACACCGACACGCAAAGCACGTTGGCTATTTCGTTTAATGTAGGTAGGTAAAATAAAACTTGCGACAATACTTATTACGGCATTTAACGTAAACCAAAAAGTAAAGTCGGCTACGGTGCCGCCTAAATGTGTAATAAGCCAGCCTGGTGCGAGCGTTACATACACTAATATGGCTGACATTGAGACCATACAAATTAGGCTATTAAACAAAAATACCGGTGTTTTAATAATCGGTGTAAAGCGACGTAAATCTAAAATATGCCCCTGATAATGACTATCAGCAGGACGAGTTTCTCTAAAAAAGAATAGGGTAACAATAAGGCCCAAAATAGCAAACGCGGTTAAAAACATAAAGTTCATACGCCAGCCAAACTGTACGGTAAGCCAAGCCCCTAAAATAGGTGCCATTGCCGGAATAAAGCACACAATCCCGTTAAGGTAGGTAATCATTTGTCCGCTTCGTTCACTGCCATATTTATCACGCACTATCGCAAATGCGACAACAAATGTGGCACACGCTCCAAATCCCTGAAAAGCACGTGCTATTAGTAATATCTCAAAAGAAGGCGAGTAGTATGCGAGTAATGCAGAGCTTGCATATAAACTAATGCCCACTATAGCCACTGGCTTTCGGCCAAATTTATCAGCTAAAGGACCTGCAATTAATTGGCCTAAACCCACTGTTAGCATAAAAATAGCAACGGTTTGCTGTACTTGTTGTTCAGTAACTGCAAATTGTTCTGCAATAGTAGGAAAAGCGGGTAAGTAAATATCGATTGCCATAGGGCAAAATATAACGAGTAACGCTAAGATAAGTAACAAAGTCATATTAGGTTTAGCGGGCTGTGTTTGCATTGAGTCTCCTTTTGTCGAGTATTTTAGGTGGGCACTCATAAAAAAGAAAGGGCTTATGACCCCTGCATAGGTCGTCATTCTTACTTTTTGATTGGATTAAGCTTAAAAGCCAGCATAAATGCACTTTTTAAAACTGGTCTGATGTGTTAATTTTAAAAAAGTAACTGTTGATGGAAAATAATAATGAGTAATAAATCTGCACTTGTACAAACATGGCATAAATTTAAGCGCCTACCTTTTGGGAATTGGCTTTTTACTAAAGCTGTTTGCTTTAAAGCGCCATATTTTGGTTCGATGAAACCTTACGTACTCGATTTGAGAGAGGGCCATTGTAGTGCGGTGGTTAAAAACCGCCGAAGCGTTCATAATCATATTGGAACTATTCATGCTATTGCGCAGTGTAACTTAGCTGAATTGTGTGCAGGTGTAATGGTTGATGCAACAGTGCCAGTTAAAACGCATCGTTGGATCCCAAAAGGGATGACAGTTAGGTATTTGGCTAAAGTAGATACAGATGTACGAGCAGTCGCTGAAATTGATTTACCACATAAGTGGATTGATAAAGAAGACTTAGTAGTACCGGTTAAACTGTATAATACCCGCAATGAGCTTGTTTTCACTGCAGATATTACTATGTACATTACTGAGAAAAATTAATTTACGTAAAGCTAATTTGACTTAGCTTTTATCAGCGGCTTGTTTATTTACAAATGATAAGTCGCTGCCATCTTCTTTCAATAATGCTTTAACTTCTTTTGCGGGTTTTAGTTCTTTCGAAATTAGTTCCGGCTCTTCTTTTTCAAAGCGTTGCTTTAAACTGCCTTCAATTACTGCGCCTGCATCAATACTCAATGTATCGTGAAATACATCGCCATGAACATGAGCGCCACTTTGTACTTTTACTTCACTGGCATTAATTGACCCAATAACTTTACCTTTAACAATAACGCTTTTAGCTTCAACAATACCTTCAACAACTCCCGCAGAGCCAATAACTAAATGCTCCACTTTTATGTCACCATCAATACGGCCATCAAGCTGTACTTCACCTTGGCTAACTAAAGTGCCTGTAAGGCGTACGTCTTCAGAAATAATAGACGGTGTGTGATTCACTCTTTTTAAATTAGAGCTAACTGTTTTTTGTTTTTTTCTACCAAACACGAGAAAGCGCCTTTGTTATTTTTAGAGGATTGACTTGTTTACCATTAAGTAATACTTCGTAGTGTAAATGCGTGCCTGTGCTTCGGCCGGTGCTGCCCATTAAACCGATTACATCATGTTTAGTGATTGATTGACCTTTCTTTACTTTAATTTTATTTAAGTGACCAAATCGAGTCACTAAGCCATTTTTATGCTCAAGCTCAATAAAGTTACCATAACCACCATTACGACCGGCACGAAGCACTACAGCGTCTGCTGGGGCGAATATTTCGGTTTTATGCCAACCGGCTAAATCAATTCCTTTATGAAAGGCATGATTACTATTCATAGGATCTTTTCTAAGGCCAAAATTACTCGAAATATAGTATTTAGCTTTAGCTAAAGGCAGGGTGTTTGGTAGCTCAGTTAAAAAGTTTTCTAAATTATTTAATATTAATAACTTATCAACGATGGCTAAAAAGTGGCTCGGAATTTTTGTTTCGTTAAATATATCAAGTGGCCCACCTTGTGCAGTTGTCTGGGCGCTTAATATTAGGTGTTGCTCAAGCGCAGACTCAATTCCTGCGCCTTTAACCATAGCTAAAATGGCTTGGTGACGTTCACTAATTTGGTTATCTAAATAGGTAAAGCTTTGCTCATAATGATTATTTAAGTTGGCCACTCTTGTTGCGAATGTAATTGGAGCGATTAACTGTGCTTGTTTACCATTTTGATTTTCATCGACTAATGGCTCATGAAACTCATTGCTATTTTCATTAATAGGTACATCAAGTTCTGTATCAAGCTTAATGACATCTTTGCTAATTGAAGCAGGAAGGGATTCTATCATGCTTTGTAGTAGCGCCTGCTTTTGCTCAAGAATTGCAAGTTGCTCTAACTGCGTTGCTTGAAGGGCTTGTTGCTCACTGACTTTTTGTTGCCACAGCGTTTGCTCGGTTATTTGATTTTGTTTTATGTCAGAGATTTTATTTGTTTGTGTATAAACACGAAAGCTTGAAATACTCAGCCAAGTAAAAGTGACTAAAATAAGCAACGCTACAAGAAGTTGAAACCAAGAGGCTAAAACAACATGCTTAACTTCGCCATTTTGACGAATAAGTAGCTGACGAGCAGGGAAAAATTTATGATAAAAAGACTTTATAAATACTGACATGGCATATAAACACTGGCTATTAACCGAATTAAGATAGCAATTTGAGTTAAAAAAGCTAGAAAAAAATTGTAACTGTTCAAAAATTAATAAAAAAGGGCTGCTTTTAGTAAGCAGCCCTTTTAATAAATTTTTTAATATGCGTATTATTTTGCCGGTATTACAGTACTCTCTACAGAGCCAAAACCTATACGTGCATAGCCTTCTTTTTCACACCAGCCACGCATAATAACGTTATCGCCATCTTCTAAAAAGCTACGTTGTTCGCCATTACTTAGCGTGATTTTTTCTTTACCGCCACGAGAAAGCTCAAGTAATGAACCTGCTTCTTCGTGCGTTGGACCCGACTGAGTGCCCGAACCTAGCATGTCACCTGGCATAAAGTTACAGCCATTTACTGTGTGATGAGTAACCATTTGTGCCACAGTCCAGTAAGAGTGCTTAAAGCTAGATGTTGATACGCGCGTTGGGTTATGGCCTTCGCTACGCATTTTTTGCGTTTGAATTCTAACATCCATTTGAATATCAAAAGCACCTTGGTCGCGATTCGCTTTTGATTCTAAATAGTCCATAGGCTGTGGATCGTTTTCATCACGTGTCCAGTTTGTTCTGTAAGGCGCTAATGCTTCGGTTGTTACAATCCAAGGCGATACCGTTGAGGCAAAGTTCTTAGCTAAAAATGGACCAAGCGGTTGGTATTCCCACGCTTGCAAGTCACGTGCTGACCAATCGTTAAATACACAAAAGCCAAATACATGGTTTTCAGCATTTTCGATAGCGATTGCATCGCCCAGTGCATTGCCTTTACCTAAGTAAATACCCAGCTCTAGTTCGTAATCAAGGCGTTTACAAGGACCGAATGATGGCACTTCTGCATCAGGCGCTTTAGTTTGGCCTTTAGGGCGATGAAATGTTTGACCCGATACGTCAATAGATGAAGAGCGACCATGATAACCAATAGGTACCCATTTATAGTTAGGTAGTAATGGGTTGTCAGGGCGAAATAAACTACCCACAGCAGTAGCATGATAAATAGAAGTGTAAAAGTCGGTGTAATCACCGATACGACAAGGCAAAGAATACTCTATATCAGACTGTGCAACCAATGTATCGCTAAGCGCTTGTTGGTGCTCAGAGCCTGCTCTTAGTGCTTTTGAAAGCGCTAAACGAAGTGCTGACCAATACTGCTTCCCTAAACCCATAAATGTATTTAAGGTTGCTTCATTTGCTGCATCTGCGGCTGTTTTAGCGTCACCTGTTAAAACGTTTAATTTATTTAGTTTTGCTAAATCGATTACTTGGTCACCAATTGCAACACCACCACGAAAGGCCTCATCAGACCCTTTACGACGAAATTCTGCAAACGGTAAGTTTTGAATCGGGAAGTCGCAATTATCAACATTAGCTGATTCTACCCAGCTGGTTAAATTAATATCGTGGGTTTCGTTAATTAGGCTCATTACATTTCCTTTGGATTTTACTGTATGGCGACAAGGTATAGTTTATTTAATCATACTTGTACTTGGCGCCATACTTTTTAAATATTAAAACGACAAAAAGCAGCGAAGTTCGCTGCTTTTAATTTACTCAAATATTTTATAAAACGCCGCGACGCTCTTGGTCACGTTCGATTGATTCAAATAATGCTTGGAAGTTACCTTCACCAAAGCCACCATCATCAACGCGTTGGATCATTTCTATAAAGATTGGACCAAATAAGTTTTTAGAGAAAATTTGTAATAAATAACAATTTTCACTTTGGCTATCTACGAGTATCTGATGCTCACGAATTTTTTCTTTATCTTCAGCAACCCAAGGTACACGGTCAAAAATAGTATCGTAGTACTCTGGAATAATATCCAACGTGGCAATTGTTGATTTATCAAGCTTATCAAGAGAGCTTACTAAGTCATCTGTTAAAAACGCTAAATGTTGAACGCCTGGGCCGTTATACTCACCAAGGTATTCATCAATTTGGTTGTTATCGTTACCTTTACCTTCGTTTATTGGAATAGAGAAGGTGCCACAAGGTGATTTTAGTGCATACGAAATAAGCGCAGTTTTTTGACCTTTAATGTCAAAGTAGCGTACTTCAGTAAAACCAAATACGTCTTTATAAAAGTTAGCCCATTTTTCCATGGTGCCTTTATAAACGTTATTGGTTAAATGATCGATTCGAATAAAGCCTTTATCTTCTACAATATTTTGCGTTTCTAAGTCTTCAAAATCACTTTCGTAAATAGTGCCTTTGTCGCCAAATTGTTCAATAAAGTAAATTAGGCTGTCGCCAATACCATAGATCGCAGGGTAAGGCATATTTTTATGCGTTGAGTCGGTCGCTGGTTTTGCACCACGTTCTACAGCTGTTTCAAATGCTTTTTGCGCATTCTCAACACGCCAACCCATTGAACAAATAGCAGGGCCATGGCTTTTAGCAAATTCTGCAGAAAAACCTTCACGCTCGTTATTCAGTAAAAAGTGAATATCGTTTTGGTTGTAATAAACAATGTCTTTACCTTTGAATTTTTTAAGCTTAGAGAAGCCAAAATCAGTAAATACTTTATCCATATAATCAGCATCAGGTGTTGCGTACTCGGTAAACTCAATACCGACTAAACCCAAATAGTTATTTACTTCACTCATTATTATTACTCCCGCAATTAAGCACTGCGATTATGTGTTGTTGTCATATTGCAGTAGATAATCAACCAGATTTTTAATTTGGGGAAGAGGGGGGCGCTATTTAGTATATAGTGCATGTGTAAATTTTATAGGACGGTTATTATAAAGTTACGTGTTTGTAATACAGTTAAGTAAAATGAAGTTATATGGTATAAATTCAAGTGGGAGCATTTGTTTTTAAGTCATTGTATTTAAATACTAAAAAGGAGGTTTAACCTGCGCTAAACCTCCTCTTACAATTAATAAGTAAAAGCCTTTTTGTATGAAATTGTTTACACTTTAAGAGCCGTTACCAAAGAACTTGTTCCGTTGTTCTATCCACACGTTAGTTTTAATTGCTGGAGCTGCTTGGTAATGGCGCTCAATGGTTTGATTTAGCACTCGCGTCGGTTGCTCAAAAGACAGCTTTTGCTGTGCGCTTCCCATACTTTTAATTTCATCTCTGGTCATAGCACGTCCTGCATAAAGCAGCGAATTTAAGTACCCTGGTACTGTTTCATAATTGTTATCTGTAAAAAGCAATACAGATTGATTGAGTGCCCAGCGACTATCGATTTCGCCATCCTCTTTTACGCCAGCAAGTTCTCCATCTATATAGACTTCAAACACCCCGTTGGTTGGTGCTGTATAAAATACAAAAGCTATACGATGCCAAGAGTCAGGTTGTGTATTGCCAAAATAGCCGCTATCGC
>NZ_AUTN01000061.1:0-11924 GCF_000497955.1 Pseudoalteromonas sp. TAE56 | reverse complement strand
TTAAGACTGAGACACGAGACGAGTCACTACGGTGATGAAGTTGTTGATGCCATACTTCCAGGAAAAGCCTCTAAGCTTCAGATTATATGGAATCGTACCCCAAACCGACACAGGTGGTCAGGTAGAGAATACTAAGGCGCTTGAGAGAACTCGGGTGAAGGAACTAGGCAAAATCGTACCGTAACTTCGGGAGAAGGTACGCTCCTATCTGTGATGAGACTTGCTCTCTAAGCGGACGGGAGCCGCAGTGACCAGGTGGCTGGGACTGTTTATTAAAAACACAGCACTGTGCAAAATCGCAAGATGACGTATACGGTGTGACACCTGCCCGGTGCCGGAAGGTTAATTGATGGGGTTATCCTTAGGGAGAAGCTCTTGATCGAAGCCCCGGTAAACGGCGGCCGTAACTATAACGGTCCTAAGGTAGCGAAATTCCTTGTCGGGTAAGTTCCGACCTGCACGAATGGTGTAACCATGGCCACGCTGTCTCCACCCGAGACTCAGTGAAATTGAAATCGCAGTGAAGATGCTGTGTACCCGCGGCTAGACGGAAAGACCCCGTGAACCTTTACTACAGCTTGGCACTGAACATTGAACCTACATGTGTAGGATAGGTGGGAGACTTTGAAGCAGCGACGCTAGTTGTTGTGGAGTCAACCTTGAAATACCACCCTTGTAGTTTTGATGTTCTAACGTTGGCCCCTGAATCGGGGTTACGGACAGTGCCTGGTGGGTAGTTTGACTGGGGCGGTCTCCTCCTAAAGAGTAACGGAGGAGCACGAAGGTTGGCTAAGTACGGTCGGACATCGTACGGTTAGTGTAATGGTAGAAGCCAGCTTAACTGCGAGACAGACACGTCGAGCAGGTACGAAAGTAGGTCATAGTGATCCGGTGGTTCTGAATGGAAGGGCCATCGCTCAACGGATAAAAGGTACTCCGGGGATAACAGGCTGATACCGCCCAAGAGTTCATATCGACGGCGGTGTTTGGCACCTCGATGTCGGCTCATCACATCCTGGGGCTGAAGTCGGTCCCAAGGGTATGGCTGTTCGCCATTTAAAGTGGTACGCGAGCTGGGTTTAGAACGTCGTGAGACAGTTCGGTCCCTATCTGCCGTGGGCGTTTGAGAATTGAGAGGGGTTGCTCCTAGTACGAGAGGACCGGAGTGAACGAACCGCTGGTGTTCGGGTTGTCATGCCAATGGCATTGCCCGGTAGCTACGTTCGGAACTGATAAGCGCTGAAAGCATCTAAGCGCGAAGCAGGCCTCGAGATGAGTTCTCACTAGACTTTTAAAGTCTCTGAAGGGCCGTTGAAGACTACAACGTTGATAGGCAAGATGTGGAAGTGGTGTGAGCCATTAAGCTAACTTGTACTAATTACCCGTGAGGCTTAACCATACAACGCCAAACGCGTTTTATGCGACAGTTTAGACAGAAGTTAATATAACTAAAGTAGATATTACTTAAGAAAGACTTAAAAAATATTATCAGATATTTTCCAAATTCAAGAGGTGACTCTTAGCGCATAGCGTTAAAGTTGAGGCACTTTGCGCAAAGAAAATGGTAGCACTACGTGCTTGTCATTGATTCTTTGCACCTAATTTGCTTGGTGACAATAGCGTTTTGGACCCACCTGACTCCATGCCGAACTCAGTAGTGAAACGAAACAGCGCCGATGATAGTGTAGCATTTGCTATGTGAAAGTAGGACATTACCAGGCTTCAAATTGTAGAAAGCCCGATTCGAAAGAGTCGGGCTTTTTTACGTCTGCAGAAAAGTAAAATGCGCGCAGTTAACACTCATATCAACACCCATCGCGTAGGCCGGGCGAGCGAAGCGACTCCCGACACTAAAATCATACGATCGTAATTTCACTCTGACTATCTAGCCCTGTAGATGTTTCCATAAATGCAGCTGCTTCAAATTGAATAAAACCTTGCCCTAACTATTCAGTACCCTTATTAGACGTTTCTATAAGTATATAGCTTCACCTAAATATATTATTAAACAATGAATAACGAGTATTACCTGGTGCTAAGCTCATCAATGTTATTTACCGCATTACATCTCTAAATAACTGGCGTTATAGCGCGTGCAGAATAAATACACATACCTGATAATTATACTAATCGGCAATAATACCTAATCAATTTGGTGGATTGAACTTGACGCTAATTGCGTTAATAATTTCTGATATGCGATTGCATGGAGACTGAAGGTTGAGCGATTTAGAAGTAATTGACGAGAACAACGAAATAAAGAATTTTTTTCCTCAAATAGATCATTTAACTAGGTAGATTGGCGTAAAGTTTATTTATATTCTATTGGTTCTAACTAACCATCTATATAGTCCAATAAAAAATAATGCAGCAGATCCTAAGCCACTCAACACCCAAATTACTTTTAAAATGTTACCGCCAATGCTGCCGTCATGTAGAGGGTGTAACCAGTTTTTAATTTTACTAGCCGTGCTTTGCTTATCTATATTAAACAGGCTCTCTAGTTCCCCTGTAGACGCATTAACTTCGATATAGCTATGCGGGAAGCGATAAGAAGGGTCATTGTCAGTTTGAAACCTGAATCTGTAAATCGCATTTAAGTTTGAAGGAGTTTCAACCCAAGCTAAACGCGCACTTGGTAATGCTTTTTGAGCTATTAAGATCGCTTTTGATAAAGGAATATTGGATTGTTTGTTAGCTTGCATTTGTGTTTTTGAGGGCGAGTTTATATTGCTAACTAGAGCGATAAATACAGGGTCCGTTTGTTTTGGAATAGCGAGCATAACGCCTGTAGCAGTTAAAACTAATAATGGTATGCACAAAGCCAAACCAATAAGTTTATGCCAGTCATAAAGTAGACCTATTTTAGAACTGCGACGTTTAAATTTTAACGATTTTATCCATTGCCCAGGTTTTGGAAACCAAGCAAAGAATCCAGAGATAATAAGAAGTAATGTGGCTATGCCTATATAACCAACAACTAGAGTGCCTGTTGCTCCTGTTAGTAATGAAAAATGTAAGTTGTATATCCAAGTTACTAGGTATTCCCCCCAGTAGTCTTTGCGTATTACTTCATCGTTATCACTAGATAGCCAAACCATTAAAGGCGCAAAGCCATGCTCTTTTGTTTCTATAGGGTTATAGTAACGTGCGAGTACAATTGAATTCACACCTGTATTTTCTAATCGCCATGGTCCGAGCTTTGTAGGGAAATTTTTCCTTAACTTACTGTATGCTTTATCCCAATCAGGTATTTTTGTATTAGTAGTGTCATTAATTGGATTTAACAGTGAGTCTATTTGTGGGTAATAAACTAACACGGAGCCAGAAAGGCTAATAATAGTGAGTAATACGCCTACCGAGAGGCCTAAGTGCAAATGTAATCGTCTTGAGGTTTTTCGCCATGAGAGCTTTGGTGTCATCAATTAAGGAGCCGTAATGGGTAATGCAGATTTATTGGGCATTAAGAAGTGTTTGATTATGTAGTATATTATATGGTTTTTGATATGATTCGTGCGGCATTTTGTCGCACTTATTAAATTAATTATTTAAGAAGTAAAAACGCCAGCTCTAGGCTGGCGTTAAAATACAATCTTAAAGTTTACTTAAGCTTTAGGTCCTGCATTTTTTATATCGTCTGATACGTCGTACTTAGCAAAGTTTTCAGTGAAGTCAGCGGCTAGTTTTGCTGCATATTCATTGTACTTAGCTTTGTCTTCCCAAGTATTGATTGGGTTAAGTAAGTTAGTATCTACACCAGGAACGGCTACCGGTATATCTAGGTTTAAAACATCAATGTGCTGAGTTTCAACACCCGCTAATTTACCTGATACGATTGCATCAATTACTGCACGAGTAGTTGGAATATCAAAACGTTTACCTGTGCCGTAAGGGCCGCCAGTCCAACCTGTATTCACAAGGTACACTTTAGCGGCAAACTCGCGTACACGCTTCATAAGAAGCTCAGCGTAAACACCAGCAGGGCGTGGGAAGAATGGTGCGCCAAAACATGTCGAAAATGTTGATTCAATATCGCTAGTAGAGCCAATTTCAGTAGAGCCAACTTTTGCTGTGTATCCACTTAAAAAGTGAAAAGCAGCAGCTTCTTCGCTAAGTATAGAAACTGGTGGTAATACACCGCTTACATCACAAGTTAAAAATACAACAGCTTTTGGTTCGCCTGCGCGGTTTTCTACTTTACGTTTTTCAACGTGTTCAAGTGGATATGCTGCACGGCTATTTTGAGTAAGGCTAGTATCGTTAAAATCTGGAATGCCTTTTTCATCTAACACTACATTTTCTAAAATAGTGCCAAAGCGAATAGCATTCCAAATTACAGGCTCATTCTTTTGTGACAGGTCGATACACTTAGCATAACAACCGCCTTCAATATTAAACACGCTGCCAGGTGCCCAACCGTGTTCGTCATCACCAATTAAAAAGCGAGTTGGATCTGCTGAAAGCGTTGTTTTACCTGTACCAGATAAACCGAAGAACAATGCTGTATCGCCTGCTTCACCAACGTTAGCAGAGCAGTGCATTGGTAATACACCTTTTGCTGGTAGTAGGAAGTTTTGCACAGAAAACATCGATTTCTTCATTTCACCGGCGTAACGCATACCAGCTAGTAATACTTTACGCTGTGCAAAGTTAATAATGACGGTGCCATCGCTATTTGTGCCATCACGTTCTGGCTCACATACAAACGAAGGAACGTTCATTACTTGCCATTGCGGTAAGTTTGAAGCGTTATAGTTTTGCGGTTCGATAAACATGTTTTTGGCAAAAATATGGTGCCACGCTGTTTCTGTAGTTACGACTACAGGTAGATAATGCTCAGGGTCTGCGCCAACTTCTAGGTGAGAGGTGAAGTGGTCATTACTTTGAACATGTGCTTCTACGCGAGCCCATAAAGCGTCAAATTTGTCTGCATCAAATGGGCGGTTAACATTGCCCCATTGAATGTCATCTTGAGTTGTAGCTTCTTGTACAATAAAACGATCTTTTGGTGAACGACCAGTTCGTTTTCCTGTAATTGCAACAAAAGCACCATTCGCGGCTAAAGTACCTTCGCCACGGCGGATCGCATGCTCGACAAGTTCAGCTGCGGTTAAATCGACAAAACGTGTAGCGCCTGTAGTCATGTTTATACCTAACTATGTGTGAGAGTTTGAACGGATAGCTCTGGGGTTATCAGTGCCCTTAAACTGAAATTATAGTAACAGAAGGTTTTAAGATATTCGAGCCCGTAAAGCCTCTAAAAACACATATATTTAAGAAAAAACATGAATAATTTCAATGATACCGGTGTCATGAAATTAGCAGGAAAGATGACACCGGTATCATCTTTTTATAATATAAAACCGCATATTATGCGGCTTTAATTACTATATATAGATGAAGCTGAGTATTTAGTTGAAAATGCTTTTTATATCTTGTTCGTTAAAAACATACTCTTTTAAACAGTAATGACAGTTAATATTAACAGACCCTTTTTCGGTTACGTCTTTAAGTAGTTCTTCTTGTCCAATATTAACAAGTGCAGTAATTGTTTTATCACGACTACAACCGCATTTGAATTTAATCGCTTGAGGCTCAAATACACGAGGGTTATCTTCGTGGTAAAGACGTGTAAGGACTGTATTTGCATCAAGATGTAACAACTCTTCATCTTTAATGGTGTTACTTAATGCTTCTAAGTGCGCAAAGTCTTCAATTGATTTTTGTTTATCAACTGGGAGTACTTGTAAAAATAGACCACATGCTTTTGCGCTACCTTCAGTTGTGTCGGTTGCAAACCAAAGACGTGTCTTTAATTGCTCTGATTGCTCAAAGTAACTTTCTATACATTCACTCAGAGTATCGTGCTCTAAGGGCACTATACCTTGGTAACGTTCACCCTTACTTGGTGTAATAGTGATCACCATATAGCCTTGGCCAATAAGCTCTTTTACAGTTGTACCCGTAATTTCGCTTTGCAGGCGTGCAATACCACGCATGTTTTGTTTGTCATCACCATTTATAACAGCATATTTGACAGGGCCATCACCTTGAAGCTGTACTGCAATTTCACCTTCAAACTTTAAAGTTGCGGTTAGTAAACAGGTTGCAACAAGTAGCTCACCTAGTAATGCTTTAACAGGGGCTGGGTAATTGTGGTCGGCAATCATTTCATTATAAGCATTCTCGATTTGTACGAGTTCGCCACGAACATCTAGTTCGTTGAATAAATAACGGTGAAGTAAATCTTGTTGCATGAGTGGCTATACCTAACTTGATTTCATTTTTAAAAGTTCGCGTCTTTGCTTTTTATCTGGTTTTTTATCCGGATGAGGAGCAAAAAAACTGTTATTTTTGCGTGCGATGCTGTTTTCTTCGCGTTTAGCAATACTTGCATCAGATTCTTGATACATGGTCTGTGCAATGGGGGCGCTTTGACGTTTTTCAAGCACTGTGAGTATAGTTATCAGTTTTTCATCTACACCCTGAGCAAGTTTTACTTTTGCACCAACATCTACTATTTTGCTCGCTTTTGTACGTTGGCCATTATAATGTACTTTGCCGCCTTGCACCATTTCACGTGCAACAGCACGAGTTTTATAAAATCGTGCAGCCCATAACCATTTATCTAATCGAACTTTTAACTCATCTGCATGGTCTGAGTTGGTATTAGCATTACTTTTTTTACTCATAAGGCATTTCCCCACGTTTTTATAGCTTAAAATTTATCATGAAATCATCGTAGGATGAAGGTATTACAACAGCCGTTTACTTTTTGTACTGCTATGTAAAGTTAATTTAATCTGTTTACAAAGTTTAATATTAGTGTGCTTGTTGAAAGAAAAATGAAAGGGTACTATGGGTACGCGCTAACGCAGTAAATTAAAATAAGAACACTATTTATGGAACAGCAAATCCAACAACTAAAACAATTTTTAACGCGGTTACCGCATGCTAAATTAAGTGCATTAGTGACACTGTTAGTTGTTGTTTATCTTGCATTTTTATTATCAAAGCTTGTCTGGCTTTTATGGCCGAAACCACCAGTAACTCTACTTACTCCTACTCATTATGCTAATCAGCCATCTGGTGCGAGTAATAACTCAGCGCAGCATATTATTGAGCAATTTTTATTTGGTAAAAAAACTGTAACAAACAACAATAATACTGCAAAACAATCGCAGGTTATAAATAATGCGCCAGAAACACGCCTAAGTATTAATTTAACCGGTATTGTAGCTGTTAATAATGATGACCAAGCAGGCATAGCAATTATTGAATCACAAGGTAAGCAAGTAAGCTACCTTGTTGAAGAAGTTGTACTTGGCACGCGCGCTGAAGTAGCGCAGATACTGCCTGATCGTGTTATTTTAGGTATTAATGGAGGTTTTGAAACATTAATGCTTGATGGGCTCGATTTTAGTAAAAAAGTATCTATGCCTGTACTCGCTGCGCGTGACGATGCCGAAATGGGTCCGCAAAAATTAGAGCCAAGTGAATTACAAATAGACGCCACTGCAGACCCAGACGTTAAAGAAGCAATTATAGAAACACGTGAAGAGTTACTCGAAGAACCGGGCAAGTTATTTGACTATATACGTGTTTCACAGGCTATGAATGATGGTGAACTAATTGGATATCGCTTAAGTCCAGGTAAAGAACCTGAACTGTTTAAGCAAATGGGATTAAAAAATAACGATTTGGCTATTTCTATAAATGGCTATCAATTAACAGATTTAAAACAGGCTATGTCAGCTATTAACGAGCTGCGTAATAGTACAGATGCCAATATCACTATAGAACGTGATGGTGAACAAATTGATGTGCAATTTAGTCTGCAATAATTTAGCTTTGGAGTTTTAATATAATGGTTCAGGTGCTACACCTCAAAAAAATTAAAAAAGGGTTAGCTAAGTACGCGGCACTTTTTTTGGCGGCAAGTATTTCTTTGTCTGTTTCTGCTGTTGAATATGCTGCTAACTTTAAAGGCACTGATATCAACGAGTTTATTAATATTGTTGGTAAAAATCTCAATAAAACAGTAATTATTGACCCTAACGTGCGCGGCAAAGTAAATGTTCGCAGTTATGAGTTAATGGACGAAGCGCTTTATTACCAGTTCTTCTTAAATGTATTGGAAGTTTATGGCTACTCAGCTGTTGAAATGGACAATGGCATTCTTAAGGTAGAAAAAAGTTCAGACGCCAAAAAATCAAATGTGCCACTTATTACCGAAGGTAACGAAGCTAGCGGCGATATGATGATTACACGTGTTGTACGTGTCAAAAATGTGAGCGTACAAGAACTAGGCCCTTTAGTTCGTCAATTTAGCGATCAAAAAGATGGCGGCCACGTTGCCAACTTTAATGCAGCTAACGTAATGATGCTAACGGGTCATGCTGCATCGGTTAATCGCTTAGTTGAGATTATTCGCTCTGTTGATCAGGCGGGTGATAAGCGTGTAGACATTGTTAAGCTTAAATATGCAACAGCAGATGATGTTGTCTCTGTGGTAGACAATATTTATAAAGACAGCGGCAAAGGCAGCGTACCTGAGTTTTTAATTCCAAAAGTAGTCGCAGATGGCCGAACTAATAGCGTTATTGTAAGTGGTGAAGGCCAAGCACGTACACGTGCCATAGAGCTTATTAAGCGCTTAGATGGCGAATTAGAAAGCCAAGGTAATACCAAGGTGTTTTACCTAAATTATGCTAAAGCTGAAGATTTAGTAAAAGTACTGCAAGGCGTAAGTAAGTCACTTGTTGAAGATGCACAAGGCGGTACCACTAAGACTCGTAGCAGAAGTAACAACGAGAGCAGTATAGAAGCTCACCCAGATTCAAATTCACTAATTATCACCGCACAGCCAGACACAATGCGCTCGCTTGAGTCGGTAATTGAACGTCTTGATATTCGCCGTGCACAAGTACTTGTAGAAGCCATTATTATTGAAGTAATGGAAGGTGACGGGGTTAACTTAGGCCTGCAGTGGATTTCTGAGCAGGGCGGTATGTTGCAATTTAACAATGGTACTACGGTTCCTGTTGGTTCATTAGCTGTTGCTGCAGAGCAAGCACAAGATACAACCGTAACTAAAACTATTATTGGTACAGAATCAGGAAACGTTACTAGTTATGATGAAACGACTGAGGGTGATTATGATGCGCTTGCTTCATTGCTAAGTGGTATTAATGGTTTAGCGCTGGGTGTTGTTAAAAATGACTGGGGCGCAATTATTCAGGCTGTTGCCACTGATACAAATTCAAATATTTTGGCTACACCGTCTATTACTACAATGGATAACGAAGAAGCCTCAATTTTAGTTGGTCAAGAAGTGCCTATTATTACAGGCTCACAAACGGGCAGTAATAATGCTAACCCATTTCAAACGGTTGAGCGTCAAGAAGTCGGTATTAAACTGATAGTTACGCCACAGATTAACGATGGCTCTGCAGTACAGCTTACAATTGAGCAAGAAGTATCAAGTGTAAGTGGTGCAACTGCTGTTGATATTTCAGTTAATAAACGTGCAATCAAAACAACGGTTATGGCCGATGATGGCGGTATGGTTGTACTGGGTGGTTTAATTGACGAAGACGTACAAGAAAGTGTTTCTAAGGTGCCGTTATTAGGCGATATCCCTATTTTAGGTCATTTGTTTAGATCAACAAACACAACACGCCGTAAGCGTAATCTTATTGTGTTTATTCGACCAACCATTATTCGTGATGGTGTGAGCATGAATAAGTTAAGCTTTAATAAATATAACTTTATTCGTGGTGAGCAGTTTAAACAAAAAGAAGACGGTATTGAGTTAATGCCAATGACTGATACGCCTATTTTACCTGAGTGGAATGACGAATTAGTACTTCCACCTACGTATGAAGAGTCTCTACGTAAACAAAATGCACAAGAGCGTAAAGATGACTAATGCGATTCAAGAGATAAACCAAGATGTGGTTCATCCTCAAACGCATAATCAGGATGAACTATTAACGAGTGATGTATTAGTTGAGTTACCAGCAAAGCGTTTGCCGTTTTCGTATGCAAAACGTGCAGGTGTGTTACTTGGCAAAAATAAAGATCACCGTATAGTTTACTACCGTGGTGAGCTAGATGTGGAAGTACTATTAGAAGTACGTCGTATCGCAGGCCATGGTTTTACACTTGAGCAATTGGCTGATGATAAGTTTGAGCTATTGCTTGAAGCGTCATACCAACGTGATAGCTCTGAAACGCAACAAATGATGGAAGATATTGGCAACGAGGTTGACTTATTTTCACTTGCTGATGAGCTCCCACAAACTGAAGATTTACTTGCTGGTGACGATGACGCGCCAATAATCAAGCTTATTAATGCCATGCTTAGCGAAGCGATTAAAGAAGGGGCTTCTGATATTCATATCGAAACCTTCGAGCAAGAGCTTGTTATTCGCTTTAGGGTAGATGGCGTACTTAAAGAAGTCCTTAAGCCTAATCGGAAACTTGCGTCGTTACTTGTATCTCGTATTAAAGTAATGGCTAAGCTTGATATAGCCGAAAAACGTATCCCACAAGATGGCCGTATTAGTTTACGTATTGCCGGACGTGCAGTTGATGTGCGTGTATCAACAATGCCATCGAGCTTTGGTGAGCGTGTGGTGCTGCGTTTACTTGATAAAAATAACGCGCGTTTAAACCTTGAAGATTTAGGTATGACCGCAGATAATCGTGCATTGTTTTCAGATTTAATTAGTAAACCCCACGGCATTATTTTAGTAACAGGGCCAACGGGCTCTGGTAAAAGTACCACCCTATACGCTGGTATGAGCCAAATTAACTCACGCGATCGCAACATTCTTACCGTTGAAGATCCGATAGAGTACGAAATTCCAGGTATTGGGCAAACACAAGTTAATGCAAAAGTTGATATGACATTTGCACGTGGTTTACGTGCAATATTACGTCAAGATCCTGATGTAGTAATGGTGGGTGAAATACGCGACCTTGAAACTGCGCAAATTGGTGTTCAAGCGTCACTTACCGGTCACCTTGTTATGTCTACTCTGCATACTAATACTGCATCGGGTGCAATTACACGTATGGAAGATATGGGTGTTGAACCATTCTTACTTTCATCGTCGTTACTCGGTGTGTTATCACAGCGTTTAGTACGTACGTTATGTAATACCTGTAAAGAAGGTCACACGGCTGATGAGCATGAATGCCAGTTGTTAGGTACTCCTTTTGAAAGCCAACCTACAATCTACCGAGCGGTGGGGTGTGAAGAGTGTAACTTTAATGGTTACCGTGGTCGTACGGGTATTCACGAGTTACTTGTAGTTGATGAAACAATACGTGAAATGATTCACAACGGTAAAGGCGAGCAAAGCGTAGAAAAATACATTCGTAAGCGCAGCCCAAGTATTCGCCAAGATGGGTGTAGCCGTGTACTTGCAGGTAAAACAACACTTGAAGAAGTCTTGCGTGTTACCCGTGAGGAAGGCTAACTATGGCGGCGTTTGAATACCGTGCCTTAGATGGCCGAGGTAAAGAAAAAAAAGGCATTTTAGAGGCCGATACAGCTAAACAAATTCGCCAAACTTTGCGTGACCAAAAATTAACGCCGCTTGAAGTTATCCCTGCGGCGCAAAGTGACAAACAAGTCAAAGGTGAAAAAGCCCATTTATTCGGTGGCTTTTTTAAACCAACAATTTCAACCTCAGACTTAGCGCTTATAACCCGCCAATTAGCAACATTGATACAATCGGCACTCCCTGTTGAAGGCGCAGTTATGGCTGTTGCTGAACAATGTGAAAAGCCGCGTTTAAAGCGTATGCTTATGTCGGTACGTTCAAAAGTAGTTGAAGGTTACACCCTTGCCGATGGTCTTAGTGAGTTTCCTCATGTTTTTGACGACTTATATCGTGCAATGGTAGCCGCAG